>JAKIUX010000076.1 GCA_021647345.1 Hydrogenimonas sp. | reverse complement strand
CGAAATGAACTCGTCCAGCGCTTTTTGGGCTCCGAATCGAATAGCTTCAAACCTTTTTGCGTCCGATATAACCGCATTCGGTTCTATTGGAAAATCGTAAAAACCTGAAACGCTCTCGCTGCCGCTGCTCTTCGGCGAAGAGTAGCGCACACTCAGATTGACATTTGCCCTGTAGTAGACGGCATAGCCGTTGGCATCGTACTGAATCGGTGAAAATCTTACACTCTTAAAGCGTATCCAAAGATGGGTGGTAGCATCCTCTTTTTTGGCAATTTTGGCTCCAAAACGGCTCACTATCGCCTCATTCATCGCATCTTTTACCAAAACGGCGTTTTCAGGATCGCGAAGATATACCTCAACCTCAGTATATATCTTATCGGTGAAGAGCTTTTTGGTATATGCAGTCATAGGTTTGTACCCGCAGCCGACCGAGAAGAGTATCAGCCCTATGGCTGCGAAAATATACAAAAGCTTATGCAGGCCCCATTCAGAAATTCTCAAAAAACTCCTTTAAAGGCTACTTTACCACCAGGTTCACCAATCTGCCCGGCACCACTATCTCTTTAATTATACTCTTTCCTTCAAGCCACTTGGGTACAGCCTCTTTGGCCGCTTTCAAGATCTCCTCTTTGGAAGCATCGGGCGAAACCTCTATTTGAGCCCTCGGTTTTCCGTTGACAGATACTGCCATCTGAACACTATCGACTTCGAAGACCTCTTCCAAAATAGGTATTAAGCCAAAATTGTTCCTTTTGAAGAGATTATCGCTCAATTCCCACGCTATATGGGGTACAATAGGCTCTAAAAGATTTAGCAAAATCCAGATTCCCTCTTGCCACACTTGAGGGTTTTTCTGTTTATCAAGAGCATTCAAAGCCTCCATAACAGCTGCTATGAGAGTGTTGAACGTAAAGCGCTCTCTGTAGACCTCTTCACCCTTTTTAAGAGCTTCGTAAACTTTTCTTCTCGCCTCTTTCTCCCCCTTTTGCAAAGAAGCGTGATCTATCTTTGGCAACTCTTCGCAAGATTCGATACCTATAGATCTGTCGTATAGCTTTCTTAGGAATCTGTGAGCCCCTTCGACAGCACTGTCGTTCCACTCGAGCTCCTGCGTAGGAGGCGCCGCAAAGAGTATGAAGAGCCTTGCAGTATCTGCTCCATATCTCTCTATCAAAGCGTCCGGGTCTACTACATTCCCTTTCGATTTGCTCATTTTGGCTCCATCTTTTAGAACCATTCCCTGCGTAAGCAGTCTCTTGAACGGTTCGTCGATATCGACATAACCGAGATCTCTCAAAACTTTCGTAAAGAAGCGCGCATATAGCAGATGAAGAATGGCGTGTTCTATGCCTCCTACATACTGATCGACCGGCATCCAGTAACCGGCATCCTCCTTTGTGAATGCACACTTCTCCCACTCCTCCTGCGGCGTCGTGAACCTCAGAAAGTACCAGCTAGACTGTACGAACGTGTCGAGCGTGTCGGTCTCTCTTACAGCCTCTGAACCGCACTTTGGACACTCTGTACGCTTCCAGAACGGGTGATGCTCCAGCGGGTTTCCTTCACCTGTTATCTCAACATCTTCAGGCAGGGTAACCGGAAGAGACTCTTTTTTTTCAGGTACAATTCCGCACTTTTCGCAGTGAATCATAGGTATAGGCGCCCCCCAATATCGCTGACGGCTCACCCCCCAATCTTTGAGTCTGAAGTTAACGACCTTTTTGCCGATTCCTCTCTCTTCGAACCACTTCATAATAGCATCTCTTGCCTCTTGACCGTCAAGCCCGTCAAAATCGCCGCACCCTTTTACTACACCATCTTCCACAAAGGCTCTATCTTCAGGCAAAGAACCCTCTTTCGGGAAGATTACCGCCTTTATCGGAAGATTGTATTTTTTGGCAAAGTCATAATCTCTCTCGTCGTGGGCAGGAACAGCCATGACGGCACCGCTGCCGTACTCCATCAAAACGAAGTTCGCGACCCAGACAGGAATCTTCTCTTCAGTTACCGGGTGCAGTGCGTAAACCCCCAGAGGCACACCCTCCTTTTCGGCCATATTTCTCTCTCGAACAGGCATTCTGCGCATCTTCTCGATACTCTTTCTGCTCTCTTCGTCGAGAAGTTCTCTCTCTATCAAAGAGTCTACCAAAGGGTGCTCCGGAGCGACCGCGGCATAGCTTACGCCGCATATTGTATCCGGTCTTGTGGTAAAGACTTCAAAACCCTCTACTCCTGTCATCTCTCTGCTCTTTTGGTCTAAAGAGAAAGAGAATTCAAGGCCGACACTCTTTCCTATCCAGTTGCGCTGCATAGCTATAACCTGACTCGGCCAGCCCTCTTCGAGTCTCTTTAGATCTTCGAGCAGTTCGTCGGCATAGTTTGTGATCTTAATGTAGTACTGATACATCTCCTTTTGGACTATCGGAGTGTCGCATCTCCAACACTTTCCCTCTATAACCTGCTCATTCGCCAAAACGGTCTTATCGTGCGGACACCAATTGAGATACGCCTTTTTACGGTAAACAAGCCCCCTCTCCCACATATCTATGAAGAAGGCCTGCTCATACTTGGTATATAGCGGATCACATGTGGCAAACTCGCGCTCTTTAGAAAAAGAGAGACCGAGAGCCGAAAGCTCCTTTCTCATATAGGCGATATTTTCGTATGTCCACTTCTTGGGGTGAACCCTGTTTTTTATGGCGGCATTTTCAGCAGGCATTCCAAAAGCGTCCCACCCTATCGGGTGCAAAACATTATGTCCAGCCTTTCGCCAGTAGCGCGCCAGTGCATCTCCTATGGCATAGTTTCTCACATGCCCCATATGTATGCGTCCGCTAGGGTATGGAAACATACTCAATATATACTTTTTCGGCAGATCCTTGCTCTTTTTTGGCTCGAAGCTTCCGGTTTCATCCCAAAGTTTCTGCCATTTTTTCTCGATCTTGGAAGGGTTGTACTTCATTTGAATCTCTCATTGATACTTAAGATAGAAGATAGATAGAGCCCTAAAGCGCCATCCATCATCCATCTGCAGCAACGGGCAGAGCCCGCTACATCAAACTGTGCCCTGCTCGTACATCGATCGAAGCCTCGCCTTCTCTTCCTCTCTTTTTTTCTTCTCAGCCAGTTTTTTGCGGTACTTCTCTACATTGAAATTCATCGCCATCAAAAGAGGCGAGGCGATGAATATGGAGCTGTAAGTTCCTACTATTATGCCTACTAGAAGGGTAAAGCTGAAACCGTGGATAATTTCGCCGCCCATCAAAAATAGAGTAAGAACGACAAAGAATGTCGTTAGCGAAGTAAGAGTTGTGCGCGAAAGGGTTCTTGTAACCGACTCATCAATAACATCGGCAAGCTTTGAGCTTTTAACAGTAACAAGACCTTCGCGAATCCGGTCAAAGACGATTATCGTATCGTTAAGAGAGTACCCCAAAATTGTCAGCAGTGCCGCTAAAATATCGAGATTGACCTCTATGTTGAAGAGCACAATGGCACCCATCGCTATAGAGATATCGTGCACCAAAGCTATAACCGAGGCTATAGCGAAGCGCCACTCAAAACGGAAAGAGACATAGACAAGAATACCGGCTATAGCCAGTACCAATGCCATTATGCCCTTCTCGCGCAGCTCGTTTCCAACTTTGGGACCGACCATATCGACACGCCTAACCTCAAACTTACCAGTAGGCGCAAGAAGTTTTCTCGCCTCATCTCCAATGTCTGTGCCTAGCTGCTTGCTGCTGGTTCTAACCTTGATGACTATCTCATCATCGCTTCCGAAATAGTTGACAGAGGCCCCTTCGAATATCTTTGAAGATTTTATCGCTTCTCTTACCTTATCTATAGGAGCTTTTCCTTCATACTTGACCTGAACTACGGTTCCGCCGGCGAAATCTATGCCGAGATTAAAACCTTTGGTAAATATCAGAACATAGGAAGCAAGAACCGCCACTATGGAGATAGTGAAAAATATCTTCGCTTTCGCCATTAGGGGAATCGGTTTTTTGTATTTGAATAGTTCCATTTAGATTCCCTCCTTCGTCGGGATACGGCGACCGGGCAAAGCCCGCTCACCTACGCTAACGCTGAGTTCGCTTCGGCAGCGGGCCCACCACGCTAGCGTGGCTTGCAAGATTCCCTCCTTCGTCGGGATACGGCGACCGGGCAAAGCCTTTTTGGCTGTACAAATTATATTAAATATTGACTCTCTCACTTTGAGCCCCCCTCCAATTTAACGCCAAACCAAAATCCTAACCTCTTTTTTTCTACTCTCTTCTCGAGTATCTGCCAAATACCGTGAGTACCAAGAATAGCTGTCAACATAGAGGCGAGAATACCTATACTAATAGTTATAGCAAATCCTTTTATCGGACCGGTTCCATAAGCATAAAGAACAACAGCGGCAATCAGTGTCGTTATGTTGGCATCAAAAATCGCGCTGAATGCGTTGGCATACCCCTGCTCTATAGCTTTGGCGACACTCTTTCCTTCATAAAGCAGTTCCCTGATCCGTTCGCTTATGATAACGTTGGCATCCACCGCCATACCGACGGTTAAAACTATACCGGCCATTCCGGGCAGCGTGAGTGTCGCTCCAAAAAGCGCCATTATAGCCAGTATCAAAAAGAGGTTTACTATAAGGGCCAGATCGGCGATAACGCCGGCGACACCATAGTAGAAAACCATAAAGAAGACAACGGCTATAAAACCTGTGATTAGAGCAATCATAGAGGCTTTGATGCTATCAGCTCCGAGACTCGGCCCAACACTTCTCTTCTCCTCCATAAAAACGGGGGCAAGAAGGGCGCCGCTTCTAAGGGCAATGGCAACATCATGAGCCTCTTTGACGCTGAAGCCTCCGGAAATCTGACCGCTTCCGCCGCCGATTCTCTCGCGAATCACCGGTGCGCTGTAAACCTTATTATCGAGAACTACAGCGAGTCTTTTACCCACATTTTTTCCGGTGAACTCACCAAAAATCTTGGCTCCCTGGGAGTTGAGAGAGAAGTTTATAACCGGCTGGTTGTTCTGATCGAACCCTACTCTTGCATCAGTGAGCATCGAGCCGTCGAGAATCGGAATCTCCTTTACCAGATACTTTCTGCCGTCTTGAGCACCCTTTAAAATCACATCTCCATATTTGGCGGCCTCAGCAGGCGTCATTCTGTCGACATTGGCTGCACGCTCCTCATCTATAGCCATAAGCTGAAGATGTGCCGCTTTTGCTATCAGCTCCCTTATGCGCTGCTCCTGCTCCGGAGTCTTGATTCCGGGCACTTCAACCAATATCTTCTCTTTCCCCTGCTTAGCTACGGTCGGCTCCGCCAGACCGAACTGGTCGAGTCTATTTCGTATAGTATCGACAGCCTGCGTTATAGCGTACATCTTTATAGACTCTTTCTCTTCGGGGGTAAGAGATATACTATATTTCAACCCGTTCTTGACAACAGATATACCCTCTATCTTCTCAAGTATCTCATCCATCTTCGGCATATCGTCTCTATCGAGAAGTTCAAACTCAACTTTGCCGTTTTTTACCCTGAACTCATCTATTATAAGATCCTCATCTTCGGCCGCGTACTTTATGGCTGAAGCCAAAGATTTAACTTTAGAGCGTATGGCTTCGTCCGTATCGACACCAAGAAGCATATGAAGCCCCCCCTGCAGGTCGAGCCCCAAGGTTATTTTAGGACCCTTTTCGAGCTGAAGCAAAGAAGGAGCGGAGAGGGCCAAACCGAAAATTGCAGCTGCTATGAAGATGACTACACGATAGTTAATCTTCATCCTCGATCTTTCTTGCCACATAGTCGGGAACAAGCTTTACAATCGTTTCGTCGTTAAGCTTGATTTTGATAAAATCCTCTTCAGGTTTTATAACTTCGGCTATACGACAGCCGGTTGTAACGATCGTGGCGCCTTTTTTGAGCGAAGC
>JAKIUX010000075.1 GCA_021647345.1 Hydrogenimonas sp. | reverse complement strand
CGTCAAGAGACCGTTTGCGTCAATATCGAATGTAACCTCGATATGAGGAACGCCTCTTGGAGCCGGCGGAATACCTGTAAGCTCGAACTGTCCGAGAGACTTGTTGTCTTTGGCCATCTAACGCTCACCCTGCACTACGTGGATCGTAACTGCAGGTTGGTTATCTTCAGCTGTTGAGAATACCTGAGACTTCTTGACAGGTATAGTAGTACCCTTCTCGATGATCTTGGTTGTGACACCGCCGAGAGTCTCTATACCGAGGCTAAGAGGCGTAACATCAAGAAGCAGTACATCTTTAACGTCACCTTTCAAAATTCCGCCCTGAATAGCCGCACCTATAGCGACCACCTCATCAGGGTTGACAGACTTGTTGAGCTCTTTTCCGAAGAAGCTCTTCACCTTCTCTTGAACCAAAGGAATCCTTGTAGAGCCTCCTACCATTACGATCTCTTTTATATCGTTTTTGGTAAGGCCTGAATCTTTCAAAACCTCCTCTATCTTCGTAATAGTGGAGTCGATAAGATCGACTATAAGGCTCTCGAATTTGGCTCGGTTTATCTTCATAACCAGGTGTTTTGGACCGCTCGCGTCTGCTGTGATAAACGGAAGATTTATCTCCGTCTCTTGAGCGGCAGAGAGCTCTTTTTTAGCATTTTCGGCAGCCTCTTTAAGGCGCTGAAGCGCCATCACGTCAGATTTAAGGTCTATACCGTTCTCTTTCTTGAACTCTTCCGCTATGTAATCTATCAGCCTGTTATCGAAGTCGTCACCGCCAAGGAATGCGTCTCCGCCTGTAGCGAGTACCTCTACAACATTGTCTCCTGTCTCCAAAATAGTTACGTCAAAAGTTCCTCCGCCAAGGTCGTAAACACATATCTTTTCTGCCTCTTTCTTATCGAGCCCGTATGCAAGAGCTGCAGCCGTAGGCTCGTTTATAATTCTAAGAACATTCAAACCTGCAATCGTCCCCGCCTCTTTGGTAGCCTTTCTCTGAGAGTCGTTGAAGTATGCCGGAACGGTGATAACCGCCTCGGTAACCTCTTCGCCCAAATACGCTTCCGCATCCTCTTTCAGTTTCATCAAAATCTTGGCCGAAATCTCCTGCGGTGTGTAAGTCTTGCCGTCAACTTCTACCGCACACGCTCCGTTTTTGTCTACCACATGGTAAGGCAGACGCTTTTTAGCTTCGTCAGCCTTATCTTCGTTACACATAAGACCCATAATTCTTTTAACGGAATATATGGTCTTCTCAGGGTTTGTGACCATCTGTCTCTTCGCAGGGTCACCTACAAGAATCTCGCCTTTATCTGTAAAAGCGACGACCGATGGGGTCGTATTTTTTCCCTCTTTGTTGGCGATAATCTTGCCTTCGCCCCCTTCGAAAACCGCCATCGCCGAGTTGGTGGTTCCAAGGTCTATTCCTATAACTTTTGCCATCTTTTCTCCTTCCAGAAATTTTATTTTATATTTTAGTTGAGTCTATTATACTCAGCTTTTTGTTCTGTTACTGCAACCTGAGTCGCAAAACTACTTTGCCACACTCACCATTGCCGGCCTTAGAAGCCGCTCTTTGTATGTGTAGCCCTTCTGAAGTACCTGTACGATCTGACCGCTCTCATGCTCCTCGCTCTCCACCTGCATTACCGCTTCGTGGAAATTGGGGTTGAACCCTTCATCTATATCAACCACCTTTATATGGTGCTTTTCGAATGTCTTAACGAACTGATCGAGAGTGAGCTGCACACCCTCTCTGAGCTTTTGCAGATGCTCGTCAGCCCCCTCCTCCGCAGTAGGAATAGAGGCAAGAGCAAGCTCGAGAGAATCCATTACAGGAAGCAGATCTCTTGCGAACTGCTCCTGGGCATATGCGACACTCTTATCTTTTTCGCGCTCCATTCTCTTTTTGATATTTTCGAACTCAGCATGCATCCTCAGATACTTATCTTCACACTCCTTGAGCCTCTCTTCACACTTTTTCAGCTCATCTTCCTCTTCTGTAACTTCGGCAGCACTTTCAGTGCTCTCGGCCGCAGCCTCTTCACTACTTTTGGCGGCCTCCTCTTCCTGCTGCTGCCTGCTATCTCTCTTCTCTTCGCCGCTCATATCAAACCTCCTTGAAAATCTTTGTAAAATCGCGATCTATAGCTCCGATACAAAGCAGTTTCATCTCTTTATCTTCTATAACAGTATCGATCCTAAGAGCCATAAAGCCTTTAGGTAGAAGCGGGTCGAAATAGAGACCTTTGCCAAGCTCTTCTATTATATCACCGTCGAGGAAAGCGCGAATATTTCGCTTTCCCCAGCCGCTATCGCCTCCGGCTACACGAATAAGAGCCTCAGGATTGAGAGATGTTATCTCCTCATCGTTTTTGGCTCTCATCTTGTAATAAAGAGACATCATACCAACATCTTTGGCTATCTTTTTGACCTCTTCAAGCTCGTAACCTACAAGATCGCCAAGAAAAGATTCAAGCTGACTTTGATACTTCACTATATACTCGTCAAGCTCGAAGACAAGTATCAGATAACGGCTCCCTACCTTCTCTACCGCTTCCAAGCGGTTGCTTCGTACCGGCTTTAAAAGCATGAAAAGATCCTCTTTTTCGCTCAACCTCGCAACCTCTTCCATCGCGTCGTTCAAAAGCTCCAACTCGCGAAGATGCTTGCGCCAATACCTCTTCATTGTACTTTCAGTCGGAATCCTGCCGCTGCTTTTGTGCAGTTGGGTGAGATCTCCACGACCGACCATCTGATTGAAGTAGTAACGAATGGTCGCCGGCGCAATCTCGAATGGAAGCTTCTCTTTGAGCATCTCCGAGCCTACCGGCTCATGGGTCTGCAAAAAGGTTTTGACAACCGTCTCGAGAATCGTCTCATATTTTCTTTTCATAGGTTAATTTTAGCACTTATTTCTTAAAATGCCAAGTTGATTATAGCTAATTGAGCCAATATGTGTCAAGTTTATTTATATAAATCGTTAAGCTGAAGTCAAAACTATCTCGATTAATCTACTTGAAAAATCTGCAAACTGATGCATTAAAGAGGATGCTTTCAGTGAAATTAACTTAGATTTAAATATTTAGATTGAAGAAATAAAAACTTTACTTGCTCAAAAATTTGAACAATCGGCTATTAATCAATATAGTCTAATCATATCTTCATAAATGCTTAAAAATCAAAACCCTATAAAAATTAACATTTATCGAATGGTTTGAGATTTTAGTTTGAGTTTTGCGATCGTTTTAAAGCGAAAAAGTCTACTTACCAAAGAAATTGGCACTTGCGTTAGCACTTTTTAGCGAAGGTTTCAACCGTTAGCTTTGCTACAAATCTCATATTGGGCGAGCAAAATTTTAATATTTTTTCAGAGTAGCTATTTGGCTATTGAAGTTAAAAATATAAAGAAGGGTAGAGCCGGCGAAATACCGGCCGTTATTACTTATCTCGAATACCGAGAGCAGATATAAGCTTACTATATCTATCGTAATCTTTTCTCTTGAGGTATCGGAGAAGACGTTTTCTCTGTCCGACAAGTTTCAAAAGCCCAAGCCTTGATGAGTGGTCTTTCTTATTCTCTTTTAGGTGTTCTGTCAGATATTTGATGCGCTCTGTTAGAAGTGCTACCTGTACTTCCGGAGAACCTGTGTCGTTCTCGCCTCTTCCAAACTCTTTGATGATTTCAAGCTTTCTAGCCGAATCCAAAGCCATTGCTGACCTCCTGATTGGTGAATTTCTTAATGCCTGGGCATTAGAGGATGCAATTATACATAAAAAAGCAAAGATTTACATAAAATAGAATAGAATGATTCCATTATTTGGCGAGGGGAGTATATATGCTATTGACAAGGGCAAGCGAGTACGCGCTGCTTTCACTGGCACTGATCGGAGAGAGCGGCGAACCTAAAGATGTTGATACCCTATCTAAACAGCTCGGAATCTCTAAAAGTTTTTTGGCGAAAATTTTACAGAGTCTGGCCAAGCAAGGAATTCTTGTTTCATATAAAGGGGCAAAAGGGGGTTTTGCACTCAATAAAAAGTTTTCGGAGATCTCCATAATGGAGGTTGTCAATGCCGCAGAAGGGAAATCTCCGGCAGTGTTTGAATGCTCTCCTTCTCAAAGCAACTGTCCAAGCGACAAGGGAATGCAGTGTGTTATTTGGCCTTTTCTGAACCGTCTGCAAAACAGGATAGACGGTTTTTTGGAGAACCTGACACTAAAAGATATTCTCGAAAAGTAAGGCATCTATTTGGCAAAAGCGACCCGTTCAAAGATTTTAAAACGCGCTATTCCGTTTCTTGAAACCATAGCGAGCGCAAAAGATTTGACGATAGTGGCGTTCATAATCGCCATAATGGCGATTATTATCGTCCCTCTGCCGAGTGCTTTTCTCGACTTTTTCCTTACCGTCTCAATAGCTGTTTCGGTGCTGATGATTTTAATCTCGATCTTCATAGAGAAACCGACCGACTTCACCACATTTCCGACGATGATACTTCTTATTACACTCTATCGTCTATCGCTTAACATAGCGACCACTCGTATGATATTAAGCAACGGTCACGAAGGTCCCGAAGCTGTAAGCGACATAATAACCAGCTTCGGAGATTTCGTCGTAGGCGGAAACTACGTCATAGGCATAATAGTCTTCTCCATAATCGTAATCATAAACTTCATAGTCGTAACAAAGGGCGCCACCCGAGTTGCGGAAGTTGCCGCACGTTTTACCCTCGATGCAATGCCCGGAAAGCAGATGGCCATAGACGCGGACCTCAACGCAGGTCTGATAGATGAGTCGGAAGCGAAAAGAAGACGTGCCGAAATACTTCAAGAGGCGAGCTTCTACGGAGCTATGGACGGTTCGAGCAAGTTTGTGAAGGGTGACGCCGTTGCCGGTATCATCATTACCATCATAAACATAATCGGCGGTTTTCTGATAGGAATGTTCCAGTACGATATGAGCCTATCTGACTCAGCCAAGGTCTTCACCCTGCTTACAATAGGCGACGGTCTTGTTTCGCAGATACCTGCTCTTATAGTATCTACCGCCACCGGTATCATAATAACCAGAGCGAGCAAAGATGAAGAGAAAAATTTCGCAGAGGGAGCCATAAACCAGCTTATAAAAGAGTACAAAACTCTCTTTATCGTCGGGTTCATACTCTTCATGTTCGCTCTTGTACCCGGACTTCCCACTCTTCCTCTTATGTTTGTCGGCCTCCTTTTCATAGGGCTCGGTTTCCTTATAAGAAAACAGGGTATGAAGGAGCATCTGCTCGCTTCAGAAGGGGGGCCTGCGCCTATAGCCGAAGAGGAGACCGCACC
This sequence comes from Hydrogenimonas sp., assembly GCA_021647345.1. GTDB lineage: Bacteria > Campylobacterota > Campylobacteria > Campylobacterales > Hydrogenimonadaceae > Hydrogenimonas. The sequence goes on along the minus strand of JAKIUX010000075.1, from coordinate 619 downwards.
TGTGAAAAAAGCCCCAACTCCTGAAGAGGAGGAGTCGGCTCTTGAAGATATCTTGAAGGTTGAGATGCTTGAGCTCGACCTCGGTTATCAACTTATAAAGCTTGCAGATACGAGCCGCGGCGGAGATATTTTAGAGCGCATTAGAAGCATGAGACGCAAAATTGCCGCCGACTACGGCTTTTTGATGCCGCAAGTGCGCATCAGAGACAATCTGCAGCTTCCGCCAAACAGCTACCAGATACTCCTAAAGGGCGTGGAGATTGGAAGCGGCGAAGTATATGCGGACAAATTCTTGGCGATGAACAGCGGTATGGCCACCGAAGAGATAGATGGTATCCATACCAAAGAGCCCGCTTTCGGACTTGACGCCATCTGGATAGATGCCGACAAGAAAGAGGAGGCGATAATCAAAGGGTATACGGTTATAGACCCTGCAACTGTTATCTCAACTCATATGAGCGAACTTGTCAAAAAACATGCCGAAGATCTATTGACACGCCAAGAGGTTCAAGCTCTTCTGGACAAAGTGAAGAAAGATTACCCTGTCGTCGTAGAGGATGCTCTGAAAGTAGCCTCTTTGGGGCTAATTCAGAGGGTCCTAAAACAGCTGCTACATGAG
>JAKIUX010000074.1 GCA_021647345.1 Hydrogenimonas sp. | reverse complement strand
CTCTTCGTAAAAGCGCAAAAGGTTTTTAGCATTCACCTCATCCTGAAAGAGCTCCGGATGGATCGCATCCAAACCTTCAAAATCCATTATTATGTTGGCCAGCCCTACATAAGGAAGTTTCACGAAAAAGCGCCCTATTCTATACTCTAGCGGACGAGTCTTGTAAACAAGAACGAAAGGGGTTCCTATGAGTGCGGTCTCAAGCGTTGCCGTACCGCTGCATACAAAAGCAAAATCGCTTCTTGCAACCGCTTCATGAGTATCTCTTACTATATCAAACCCGCTTATATCCCCATACCACTCCTCTATCTTCTTTTCATCAAAAAATCGAGGAATCACAAGAAGCCTCTTAAGATCGCCAAGCGCTGTGGCAGTCTCTTTGAAAATCGGCATCAGGCGAGCTATCTCGCTCTTTCTGCTTCCGGGCAAAAAAGCGACAGCGCCAAACTCTTTTTTGCTATCTTTTTCTACTGCAATCTCATCAAGAAGAGGGTTTCCCACATACTCAGCTTTTGAGTAGAAGTTCGACTCAAACGGAAATATGGAGGCGAGGCGGTCGCAGTAGCGCTCTACAAGAGCGGCCCTTTTTCTCTTCCATGCCCACACTTTAGGCAAAATATAGTAGATTATCTCCTTTTGTGGGTAGCGCTTTTTTATCGCTTTAGCCAGCGGAATGTTGAAAGCGGGAGCGTCTATTAACAGGACTTTATCGCACTCTTTAGCCAAATACACCATCTCAGCAATAGCCTCTTTGCCCTTGAAGTATTTAGCCAAAACATCGACTATACCCATAACCGAAAACTCTTCCATTCCATAAAGAGGCTCGCCTAAAGATTTGTCAAAAATGCCATAAATTTCGGTATCTTCCAGCTCTTTTAGAAGATACTCAAGATGAAGATTAGAGGAGGGCTCCAAAGCGCTCACCAGCAGCCTCATAGCGAAACTCTCTCTTTCACTCTCAACTCCTTCAAATCGAAAAGGAGTATCTCGCTCTTAAGCCCTATGGCTAAAGTGCACTCCTCTTTCGCCAGCGATTCCGGCCTCTTTTGCAACTTTAAAAGGGTTGCAAGACGCCTATTAAGCGGGTCGAAAACCTTAATAGTCATATCTTTCGCATCTGCAATAAAGATTCTGTAGTTTCCGCAGCCGCCGACACCGGCACAAATATCCACTACATCCATCGGTTCGCTACACTCTATAGTTAAAGCTCCGTCTTTGAAGGAGTTTAGTCTACCCTCTTTGTCTACAAAATATAGCACTTCGCCAAGAAGCGCGACAGAACAGTTTTTCACCCTAAATCCTTACAGAGTTTCGTCAATTGTATTATAATACACCCAAAACTTTACCGGATATGAAAAATATGAAGAGAATTCTCATAACAAACGACGACGGCTTCGAATCTGAAGGGCTCCGCGCCCTGGTGGAGGCGCTTAGACCGCTTGGTCATATCACGGTTGTCGCCCCTACGCTTGAAAAATCTGCCTGCGGACACAGCCTGACACTCACAAGACCTCTTAGATTTGTAGAGATAGATGATGATTTTTTCAAACTTGACGACGGAACTCCTACTGATTGCGTATATCTTAGCAAATATGCACTTTTTGATGAAAAAAGAGAGCCTGACCTTGTCGTAAGCGGCATAAACAAAGGGGCCAATATGGGCGAAGATATAACCTACAGCGGCACCGCGGCAGCGGCAATGGAGGCGGTTTTACAAGGCATTCCAGGCGTCGCCATTAGCCAAGTTTGCAAAGATCGGTGCCAAAAGATAGAGGAGCTCGGTTTCGAACTGGCTAAAGAGGCGGCATACAGAGTCTGCAAGAAGATTCTTGAAGAGGGTTTCCCTCTGCCAAAGAGACGCTTTTTGAATATCAACGTTCCGCCAATATCACCCAAAGAGTGCAGAGGCTACAAGATCACCAAGGCGGGCTTCAGACTCTACGGAAATGATGCTCAACTGCACAGAAACCCAAGAGGCGAAGAGTACTACTGGCTTGGGCTCCATCCGTTGGAGTGGATACCAGACGAGAAACAGATGTGCGACTTTGAGGCCATAAAGGCTGATTGTGTCTCCATAACGCCGATACAGCTTGATTTGACAAGCTACGAAGATTTGGAAAGATTGCGAGAGTGGATATGAGGTTTGAGCGATGCCGAATGCTTATGGGCGAAGATTTCGAAAAGCTGAGGTCTGCGAAGATCCTTCTGCTCGGTGTCGGAGGAGTAGGAAGCTTCTGTCTTGACTGTCTCTTTAGAAGCGGCGTGGAGAATATAACTATCGTAGATTTCGACAGGTACGACGTGACCAATCAGAATCGACAAATTGGAAGCGAAGCGGTAGGAGCCGTAAAGGTTAAAAGACTCGCCCAACTATACCCTGTCGTAACCCCAATAGAAGCAAAGATAGACGCTAAATGGGTAGAGAGTTTCGATTTTGCTCCTTACGATCTTGTTCTCGACGCCATTGATGACATAAAAGCCAAAATAGCCCTTGCCCATAAAGTGCACCCAAAGCTTATAAGCGCCACGGGAGGTGCCAGAAAACTCGACCCGACAAAGATCGAGATAACATCCATTTGGAAGACACACGGCGATCCGTTCGCAAGAAAGATACGCTATGAGCTGAAAAAGAGCAACTTCAAAGGCGACTACCAGGCTCTCTTTAGTCCGGAAACACCAAAATGTACCGAAAAAGGGAGCTTTGTTGGTGTTACCGGCTCTTTCGGTCTCGCTATGTGTTCGGCTGCGGTCAGAAAGATTCTCCAGTCCAATACATGAAAAATTATAAACCCAAAGGCTATTCATTTAAAAATTATAGGTAGCGAAGCTACCATCCTCCATTTAGCATCTAAAATTCGCTATCAGAATCTGGTTCTTTTCGTAAAAAACCTTATCTTGCCTGGTCAAGGTTTCACTATTTTTCAGATTTTTAAATCTCAATATTGCATTACCGGTTTTTCAAAATTACTCTGCGTTAATCTCTTTTAAACTCTTGCTTTGTTATCATTACTTATTATTAGTTAGAAATATTTACGCCCTGTGCAAAGTTAGGAAGATTTATGATTTTTTTTCTTATGCTTGTCACTTTTGCATTGACGGCAGCATGCACCGCTTTCTTCATCAAGCATGCCGATAAATTTGGTCTCATAGATATTCCCAACGAAAGAAGTATGCACGCAAATCCTACTCCAAGGGGCGCAGGAATCTGCTTCGGGCTCGCATCTTTGCTTGTCTCGTTCGTAGCTATAGCCTTAGATCTGAACAGACTTCAAGAGTACTACTACGTATATATAGCCATAGCAGTAGTCTTCGCGGCGGGATACCTTGATGACAAAAAAGGGCTCTCTCCGAAAGTAAAATTCATATTTATCATCGCCGCCGCCTTGATTCTTTGCATAAACGGTATCTACATAGATACATTGGGCCACTATATGGGGTATAGGCTTGATCTGCCCATATTCATCGCCATACCCTTTACAGTTTTTGCCATCACCGGTTTTACAAACGCCCTAAACCTCATAGACGGCCTCGACGGCCTGGCAGCTACCATTTCAGCCGTTATGATGGGAGCATTTTTATGGATAGGCTATATAAACGGTGATGAACTGATGATAATGCTCTCCTCTATCTTTCTCGCATCTATAGCGGCTTTTTTACTATTTAACTGGCATCCGGCAAAAGTGTTCATGGGTGACAGCGGCTCACTGACACTCGGCTTCACAGTAGCCGTACTCGCTGTAAGAGCCACAGAGTTCATAGAGCCTATGGCGGTACTATTTATAGTAGTTCTTCCTGTTCTTGACACATTCATAGTGATGGTGCGCAGAAAACAAAGAGGCCTCTCTCTCTTTTCTGCGGACAAAACACATATGCACCACATCCTTTACAAAAGATATGAAGATATACCATACACCGTCATTCTGCTTGTCTATATACAGATAGCCTTCACTATCATAGGCGTTCAACTGAGACACGCAGACAATTTCATGTCACTTATACTCTTTGGAATTCTCTTTTTTATTATGCTAAACCTCTTCGACCAACGGATAAAAAGGCGCAAACCGCAAGAGAAGAGAAAAAGGCGATTCACTTTTACGAAGATGAGAAACTGGCCGAAAGAGGAAAAAAGACCCTTAAGTCGTTAATCACACTACTTTCAAAAAGCTGCTACCCGTATAATCTTTAGGGTCAATTACCCCGTAGCCGCCGGTTAAAACTTCCGGGTTGGTTATACCGTAGAGAGCGTATATCGTTGCGGCGATTGAGTATGGTCTGAACTGGTATGAATCATCCTTTGGCCTGGAGTAGAGCCGATACTTCTTTATCATCTCATAAAGATAGGTATTTCCGACTATACCCAACTGATTGAAATATTTTTTGCCTCCGAACCAGTAGATCACTTGGTTATTTCCGTGATCCCATCCATCCGCACTATTGAGCGTCAGATTTCTGCCAAAATCGCTAAAAAGAACAATGTTGATATTATCTTTTCCAACAGCTTTGGCATGTTCCATAGCGCTGTTTATCGCATCAAATAGCTGATAGGCACGCTTGGTATGGTTTTCGATAGCGTTAGAGTGATCGTCCCAACCGTTATATCCGCCAAGAGTACATACAACTTTCGTATCAGGGTTATTGACCAATATTCTCATTGCCGCTTCAAGCTTCAATCCGTCAACGGTAGCAGGATACTCCACTGGCAGTTTTTCCGCTATTATACTCTCTAAAAAATTACTCATTTCATTTCGCCTGTTGAATATATTGCTCAAAGCGTCATAAAGGTTGTGGCGCTGTGAAAGTGCGGTCAACTCTTCGCTGAAATTTGCACTATTAAGTTTTTGATTTGCGGAAGTGTCACCAACCGATACACCATCTGGCGACATCATGTAATTATAGACATTTTCAAGCCCTCTATTGAAAGACGCCGGACGCAGGAAGTCCGGTAGCATTTGAGATGTCGCGCCATCTTCAAGAAGCCTATAGTCTCCTCCATCAATTGCAACGTTTGTCAAAGTTGCAGTCGGAGATATTGCGCCGTTTTGGTTAAGTACATGCATCAGTGTAGTTACTATACCAGAATTGTAACCGGCATCGTTACCGTTCATATTTCTTTTTTGGCTAAATCCATGAGCCAAAGAGCCTCCTGGGTTGTAGCATGTCCTAAAAACATTCAAATTTCCGTCCGATAACATCTGTTCCAGAAAATCTCCCCCGGCCTCTTTCCAAAAACCGTTGGTTGTAGGTGTTATCCCGTTAGCAGGATACTTTTTAAGAGACATATCTTTGCTTTTAATCTCTTCTATATGCTGAACGTTTCCTACAACATCGCTCATACCGCCGCTTAAAAAAACTATGATAGTTTGAGCGTCGTTTTTTGCAAAAGTGTCGTAATCGAATATAACTTGATCCAATGGAAGAGGCTTGCTCGAATCTACCGGCACCACATCACCGCTTGAAAAGCCTGGAAAGAGAGTGCTGGCAGCAGCCATAGCTATGGTGTTTTTTAAAAATTCTCTCCGTTTCATGACGCGTCTCCTTGCGTTTGCACTTTTCTATATACATATATCTCGCTAAGCCTTGAGAAGTAGTCAAAAGTCATTAGCATCATCGTAAACTTATCGAAACCGGTCGTTGAGATACAGCCGGCATTTTCGGCCACTTTGAGCAGAGTACTCTTCTCATCTTCTGTCATCTGCCTGCCTACAATATCCAGAAACATTGAGTTAAGAAACTTTTCCGGTGAAGATGTATCGTACCTTTGAAGAAGCTCTGTATAGTTCCACCCCTTCTCTCCTCTTCTATTGAGAAATATTGCGTCTCTAATATTCAGGTGAAGTCTCATAATACTGTCGGAGTCAGAAGGCACCATATCCGATCTTCCGAGTTTATAGGTAAAGGCCCTCTGCTTTGAGACTGCTAGACCGCCTTCGTAAACCTGGCTTCCCGGCTGATGCATTCTGTCAAAAAAAGC
>JAKIUX010000073.1 GCA_021647345.1 Hydrogenimonas sp. | reverse complement strand
GCCCATTATTACTTCATACATTGGACTGCCGGTTTTAATTATTCTATCTGGCGGGAGTCCTTCTCTGAGCAGATACTCCCTGGCGATATCGCTATATGTCATGTTTATATCACTTATATGATCGACTATTTTTCGGTTGGTCTCTTCCGGAACACGCTGGTCAAAACAGCGGTTTCCCGCCTCCATGTGGAAGATGGGTATCTTTCTCTTCTTTGCAGGAATTGCACAAAGGCAGCTGTTCGTGTCTCCGAGCACCAAGAATGCATCAGGGTCAATCTTTTGAAGAAGGGGGTCTATTTTTATAAGTATGTTTCCTATAGTCTCGGCGGCAGTGCCAAGAGCAGCATCTAAAAAGTGATCCGGTTTTCGCAAACCGAGATCTTTGAAGAAGACCTCATTTAGTTCGTAGTCGTAGTTTTTACCGGTATGCACTACTATATGTTCTATGGCATCACACTCATCGAGCCTTTTCATGACGGCCGAAAGACGGATTATTTCAGGTCTTGTGCCTACTACGGTCATCACTTTCAATCTTTTCATATCACACCTTCAGGTAATAAGTATCAGGATTTTTCGGGTCATATATTTCATTGGCCCAGATAAGTAGCAAAAGTTCGTCGTCGCCTATATTTGTTATGTCGTGAGTATAGCCTGGAATCATCTCAACTATCTCCATTTTCTTATCGCTTACCCGGTACTCTACTACCTCATCTTCATATATATTTCTAAGCTTTATGAGCGCCTCACCTTTTAGCACCAGGAACTTTTCATTCTTTGTATTGTGGTAGTGGTTTCCTCTGGTGACACCCGGTGCAGTGGTAGAGACCGATACCTGGCCGCTATCGATAGTTTTGATCACTTCATAGAATGTGCCTCTATTGTCACTATGCCCTTTTAACCGATAAGAGAATTTATCGACAGGAAGAAAGCTAAGGTATGTAGCGTAAAGTGCTCGCTCAAAACCTTGCCCTACACGCGGTATTAGAAGAGTATCTCTGCTACTTTTAAAGCTTTCGAGCAGATCTTTTATCTCACCGAGACTCTTTCTGTACACCGGAGAGACCTGAGGTTTAACGACTCCGCTTAATCCACTCTCCTCCAAATGTCTGATGAAGTGTTCTACTACATCGTCTATGTATACTAGGTTCAGCTCTGCCTTCTCGTCGTTTATCTTAATGGGAAGGTCTCGGCTTATATTGTGGCACCATGTGGCTATTACAGTGTTGTAGTTTGGTTTTGACCACTTGCCGAAGACGTTTGGAAGGCGATAGATATACACAGTAGCCCCGGATATTTTTGAGTACGCTGTTAGTGCATCTTCAGCCTCTTTTTTGCTTTTTCCGTAGTCGTTGTCTCGTTCGGCCTGGATTGAAGAGCTTATCAGAACAGGAGTCGTTTTGCCTGCTTTTTGAAGCTTTTCAGCTATCGAAAGGGTTAGATCTCTGTTGCCTTCATAGAACTCTTTTGGATCTTCCGGCCGATTTACACCCGCAAGGTGAAATATAAAATCTGCCTTAAGCAGAGATGATTCGAGCTTTTGTAGAGTATCATTCTTCTCGTACGTTAAAACTTCTATTCCCTCCATCCGTCCGAGGCGCTCTAGCAGATTTTTTCCTATGAAGCCTCCACTGCCTGTAACCAATACTCTCATCAGACTACACCGAACTCTTTTAAATCCTCTTGAATCTCACGAAGGTTTAATAGCATTTCACGCAGCTCTTCTTCGTTTAGACGGTATGTGTTATGGGAGTGATACTCACTTGCTTGAGTAATCACATCTTCGCCTTCATCAAAAAATTTACTATAGTTAAGATCTCTGTTATCAGCCGGTATTCTATAGTATTTATCCATATCGACGGCTCTTACCATCTCCTCTTTTGTTAGAAGGGATTCGTATAGCTTCTCACCATGGCGGGTGCCGATAATCTTGATCTTATGATCGGGTCGACCAAGCATATTCTTTAAAGTGTTGGCTAGAAGCTCTATAGTTGCCGCGGGAGCTTTCTGTACAAAAATATCTCCGTTTTTACCGTTTTTGAATGCAAAAAGAACCAGCTCAACAGCCTGGTCCAAGCTCATCATAAACCTGGTCATGGAAGGATCGGTAATGGTTATCTCTTTGCCTTGGCGAATCTGGTCGATAAATAGAGGAATTACCGATCCGCGAGATGCCATGACGTTGCCATATCTGGTGCAGCATATGGTGATTTGTTCGTCATCGAGATTTCTTGATTTTGCGACGGCAACCTTTTCCATCATAGCCTTTGAGACACCCATGGCATTGATGGGGTAGACAGCCTTGTCAGTGCTAAGCACAATCACCTTTCTTACTCCAGCATCTATCGCACAGTTTAGGACGTTTTCTGTACCTATCACATTGGTATTAACAGCCTGCATAGGGTGAAACTCGCATGAGGGTACCTGTTTCAAAGCGGCGGCATGAAAGATATAGTCGACCCCTCTCATCGTGTCTGCTACTGAGTTTATATCGCGAACATCTCCTAAATAGAATTTTAGTTTCTCATTTTTGTAGAACTTTCTCATGTCATCCTGTTTTTTCTCATCTCTTGAAAAGATTCGTATCTCTTTTATATCAGAGTCGAGAAAGTGTCTAAGAACTGCGTTTCCAAAGGAGCCTGTCCCGCCTGTTATTAATAGTGTTTTGTCTTTGAACATCTGTTAGCAATCCTTTTTTAGATCTATTCCATGCTCTTTGGAGAGAATATCGAGTATCGCACTCTTCTCTCTGCCCGCTTTATGATAGATTTCGAAGATCTTGGCATCCACCAAAAACCTGTACCATCCACCCTGCAGTGTGTGCCATATCAGACCCTCCTTTCCGTCGAGAAATCCCGCTTTTAGAAAATATCTATACACAAAATAGAGCGCAGGCCTGACAAACAGCGGCATGGATACGTACTTTGTCTTGAGCCAACGTTTGCGCTCTTCTTGTGTTCCGAAAATGTTTTGGGCGACACTATCTTCGTTCTCTTTGAACCCGTAAATAATACTAAGGGTCTCGGCAGCTTCTTTGGTGGCATAGTCGTTATGTTTTTGGATCCAGGCTGTCAATCCATTCAGGTTGTCATCGACAAAGTCGTGCTCGAAGCGAATCGCTTTTCCATCTGTAAGCTTTATATGCTCATCCATCCAGCGCTGCTCCATTACCCCTTTGTCTCTGCGCCAAACTCTTAGCAACCAAGTTGGATAGTATCCGCCATATTTTATCCATTTTCCCATAAAAAATACCCGACGTTTTATATATATACCCGTAATTTCTTCGGATAGTTTGGGAAGTTTTTGTGAAATCTCCTCGGCAAGCTCAGGCAAAACAAATTCGTCGGCGTCTATCTTCATGATCCATTCTGTATCTATTTCCGTATTGTCAAGCCCCCACTGAAATTGTTGAGCATGATTTCCTGGCCACTTTCGAGAATATACATCCGCACCCATAGATCGTGCTATTTCTACCGTTTGATCTATGGAGCAGGAGTCAATGATTATCACTCGTTTGGCAAACGGTCTCAAAGATTCGATGCAACGCTCTATGTGCTTCTCTTCATTATAGGTAAGTATAATGACGCTTATATCAACCATTTGCGCACTCCTTCATGACTGCAAGTAATCGATTGGCATACTTATTCCAGCGCCACGCCAGCAGTTCGTCGTCAAAGGTGAAGTCCTCTGGACGATCTAAGACAAACTCTTCTATCTTTTGTGCAAGATCTTTATGGTCGCCGCAGCGGTAATAGTGTGCCGAAGCTTTGGAGATTTCACGATTTATAGCTATATCGGAACAGAGCGCAGGAAGATGGAAGACTTTAGCTTCAAGCATCGAAAAACCGAAAGATTCGCACATCGTTGTGTAGATCATATAGTCAGCTGCCGCATATAGGGAGTTCATGCTCTCTTGGGGCTGACGCCCTATAAATCGTATTGTCCTTTGCAAATAGTTTTGAGATATTCTATTTTGCAGCTCATCGAAGTATTCAGGCTCATCCCTTCTATCGAAGGTGCAAACTATCTCGAATCTCTCCATAAGCTCTTTATTACTCTCTTTTATCTGTACAAGCGCATCTAAGAGAGTATCTACTCCTTTATGGCGTGCAAGGTGAGATGGATATAAAAAAGAGACTCGCTCTTCATTGAAAATATCACATTTTTGGTGTGCTGCCAAAAACTCAGGCTCCATTGCGTGATAGATAACCTCGAAGCGTTCTTTGCGTATATTAAGATCTTCAGATATGGTGTGCATCAAACTTTTGCTAGGTGTAACTATAAGGTCGGCGTTTTTGGCGCAGAGCTTTATCAAACCTCTTTTTATAGCAAAATCCACTCTGCTTTTGAGTCTATACATACTTCTTATATTTTTGCAAAAATAAAGAGCGTTCATTTCAAAAAGTATATGTCTGCATTTAGCTCTTATGGGCCCTATATTCGAAAAAGAGATAAGCAGATCTATATTTTCTTTTTTTATAATATTGTTGATATGCAGGTTATCTACTATTATCCGTCTAAAACCGGAACTATACTTTTGAGGGAACCTGATGAACCGTACCATTTTATCGAAAACTGAGGTGTCGTATTCTGTATCTACTATCACAATAAACTCATCTTCTCTTGACGCTTTTGCAAGTGCATTTACCATGCTTTCAAGATGCCTTTTTGCTCCTCCCATCTTCGTTGGAAGCGCATGTATAAGTACTCTCATCTTCTTCCATCCATATTGTAGTGCATAGCAAGATAGCGTTTGTGGTATATTCTGTCTCCGCCGAGTAGAATCGCTTTGAACTGTTTTGTGGTTGCATGCTGAACGAGCGATCTGTTGATAAGGTTCGCTTTGAAATTTTCGTAATAAGGACCGGGTAAGCATGAGTAGAGCTTTTTATATCCGATATCTTGCGCGATTTTGATAGCCATATCGTTGAAGCGGCCTCTGGGGAAGCACAGAGTATCTATAGGTTTTTGAGTAATCTCTTCAAGAACTGTTTTGGACTCCTTCAGTTCTGCTTTCAGTTCATCCTCAGATAGTTGATCGAAATTATTATGGCTTTTTCCATGAGAGCCGATTTCTAAAAGTCCGCTCTTTAGCATCTCTTCTAGCTCGCTTGTTTTCAGATACCCCTCTTTTCCGATAAAATCTGAAACCATAAAGAGCCTTATTTTGATTTTATTTTCGATAAACAGATCAAAGTTCTCATAAAGCCCTCTAAATCCGTCATCAAAAGTCACTTCGAGCTCGCTCTCCTCGGAGCTGATATCAGATACAAATCTGTAGCCCATTTTTTTAGCTATATCTATATGTTTTTTAAAAAGATCTATCGGTGTTGACATATCGGTATATCGTTTTTTAGAGTGCAGATCGTGATAGTATATTACTTTGCTCGATCTATTTGCATATCGAAGCGCTCCAACCTGTAGGAGTAATGTTTTTAAAAACTCTTTTGATTTCAACTGCCGCTCCTATGCAGCTTTCTATCTACAAACTCTATAGCCTTTGTAAGATTTTTTCTGTAAAGATCATAGTTCCATTCATCTTTCATGAGAGCTGCTGCATTTTTAGATTGTCTTATGTAGAGCGATCTATCATCTGCAATTTTTTTCATTAAGCCGGCAAGTTGCTCTATATTTTCAGGATCGAAAATAAAACCGGTATCTCTGCCGTCGATAAGGTCGTATCTTGCTCCGACTCTATCGGATGCGAGAACAGGCATACCGGCAGAGAGAGCCTCGTTTACTACAAGTCCCCACGGTTCATAGAGCGATGGAATCACAAGAACATGGGAGGTGTGGTAGGCCTCTACAAGGTCACTTCCGAATTTTGCTCCTTCGAAACAAATATTCCTTCTATTTTTGTAATATTCTTTGAGATCATCCAAAGATTCCCCGGTTCCAACAACTCTAAATAAGTAATCATTGCCCTTTCCGAAAGCTTTTATGAACGCTTCTATCGCTGTTTGAATGTTTTTGTGAGGTATAATCCTTCCTACATAGATGAATGTGAAA
>JAKIUX010000072.1 GCA_021647345.1 Hydrogenimonas sp. | reverse complement strand
AAGTGGAGAAAAGTTGTGGCTTGTCTTTAATATCGGTCAAGCGTACAATGTTGTTATAACCCATTCCATGTTCATCGATACGAAGCAAGTCGTCATTGTCAAACGATTTCTCACCAAAAAACAAATCTCCTCCTTGTTGCTCTAGGGCAACAACATTTCGTAGAATGGCACCTGTAGACGATGAAGAGATTCTCAACCATGAGAAGTTTATGCATCCGGACTATGTTCTTGTTATAGACCCGGGTCTTACATATACTGCCGACATCACGGCTCATGAGAAAGAGTCTACCAAATATATAATCACTACTCACTTGAGCAAAGATGAGCTTATCAAGGAGCAGCCCAAACTGAAAGGTAAAGATGTATACGTTGTAGACTGTATGCAGATCTCACTCGATACTATCGGGCGGGCTATTCCCAACACTCCAATGCTGGGTGCGCTGATGAAGGTCTCCGGTATGTTTGAGCTTGACTATTTTCAGAATGCTATGAAGAGCGTGCTGGCCAAGTTTCCGCAGAAGGTCATAGATGCCAATATGGCTGCGATTGAGCGTGCATACAATTCAGTGAAGTAAAGGAATATAAGATGAAATATCTTGGATGGGATGAACTGCTCCCAGGAGCTATACTCTTTTCATTTGATGAAGAGATGGAGAAAGATGCAAGTGAAGTTCTGCCGGAAAACCGACCATATGCAGAGACAAATTCATATAAAGCATATGTGGGTGATTGGCGAGTTCTTAAGCCTGTCTATAATAGAGATCTCTGTATAGATTGCCAGTTTTGCTGGATCTACTGCCCCGATGTATCTATTATTTCAAGAGATAAGAAGATGATTGGGGTTGATTATGACCATTGCAAGGGGTGCGGAATATGTGTCGAGGTTTGCCCGACCAACCCGAAATCTCTTCTAATGTTTGAAGAGCAGGTAGATAACGATAAAGCTCTGGCCGAGTGGCCGGAGAAAGAGTAACAGGAGTGTTTGATGGCTGAAAAAATGGAATTGAATGAGATAGAGGTATGGGACGGCAATATGGCGGCGAGCCAAGCTCTTCGTCAGGCTCAGGTGGATGTTGTGGCAGCATACCCTATTACACCCTCTACACCGATAGTGCAAAATTATAGCTCTTTTCTGGCAAATGGATATATCGACGGCGAATTTGTTATGGTAGAGTCGGAGCATGCGGCTATGAGCGGTTGTGTAGGAGCAGCCGCTGCAGGTGGTCGCGTAGCTACCGCAACAAGCTCTCAGGGTTTTGCGCTTATGTCCGAAGTACTATATCAGGCAAGCGGTATGCGACTGCCTATTGTACTTACTGTTGTTAACCGCGCTTTGGCGGCGCCTCTGAACGTAAACGGAGACCACTCAGATATGTATCTTGGTCGCGACAGCGGCTGGATACAGCTTGACGCGTTTAACTGCCAAGAGGCTTATGACCTTACTTTAATGGCATTTAGAATAGGCGAAGACCATAGTATACGACTTCCGGTTATGGTCCATCAAGATGGCTTTATAACCTCTCATACAGCAGAAAACGTTCGCCCGCTGAGTGACGATGAAGCTTATGAATTTGTAGGTGAGTATAAACCTATGAACGCTATGCTCGATCTTGCCAGGCCTGTTACCTACGGTGTTCAGACCGAAGAGGATTGGCACTTTGAGCACAAAGCTCGACAGCATGCCGACCTTATGACAAAAGTTTTTGGCAAAGTAGAAGAGGTCTTTGAAGCTTTTGAGAAGAAGACAGGCAGAAAATACAATATAGTAGAAGAGCATTATATGGATGATGCCGAGGTTGCTATTGTCGCTCTTGGTACCACAGTGGAGACTGCGGAGATGGTTGCCAAGATGATGAGGGAGAAGGGCATTAAAGCCGGTGTCGTAGCGCCTCGTCTATTTAGGCCTTGGCCGTATGAGCAGATTAAAAAGGCGCTCAGCAAGGTTAAAGCGGTAGCTTGTCTTGATAGAAGCAGTCCAAACGGAGCTCTTGGAGCACTATACAATGAAGTTACGGCATCTCTGTATCAAAGCGATAACCATCCTGTCATAACAAACTATATCTATGGTCTTGGCGGAAGAGACTTTACGGTAAACCATGCAAAAGAGATTTTTGAAGAGTTGGATGCCAACGCCAAAGAGGGTAGGCCGACTACACCACTTCAGCAGTTCATAGGGCCAAGAGGTCCAAAACTGTCGTTTTATTAAGAGGAGCAGACGATGAGTGAAATGAAAAAGATAAAAAACCTTAAAGAGTTTTCGACCTCCGCTGACCGTTTCGAGGGTGCGAACCTTCTTTGCCCTGGGTGTGCGCACTCTATTATCGTTCGCGAGATATTGAACGCAACAAATGACCCAATGATTCTATCGGCATCAACAGGTTGCCTTGAGGTCTGTACTGCTGTATACCCTTATACCTCATGGGATGCATCTTGGATTCATATAGGGTTTGAGAACAGCTCTACGGCAATTGCTGGTGCCGAGGCGATGTACAAGGCTCTAAAAAGAAAAGAGAGGCTGCCGAAGTCGTGTGAAGGAAAGTCTCCTAAATTTGTTGCTTTCGGCGGAGACGGGGCTACTTTCGACATCGGTTTTCAATGGATCTCCGGATGTTTCGAGCGTGGCCACGATATGATGTATGTCTGTCTTGATAATGAGGTTTATGCAAATACCGGGGGCCAAAGAAGCTCTGCTACTCCTATAGGTGCCAGTACTACAACATCTCCGGCGGGTCGGGTGAGCTACGGCGAAAAGATGAACAAAAAAGATATTGTTCAAATTATGGCGGCTCACGGCTCTCCCTATGTTGCGCAAGTGGCTCCAAATAAGTGGAAAGATATGGTAAAGAAGATTCAAAAAGGGTTTGCCACAGAGGGCCCTGTCTTTATAAATGCCATGAGCGCTTGTACTACTGAGTGGAAGTTTGCGCCAGATGATACGATAGCTGTTTCAGATCTTGCGGTAGACTCTTTGGTATTCCCTCTTTACGAGATAGAGAACGGCACGAAACTTACAATTACCTACAGACCTAAGAACAAGATTCCGGTCAGAGACTACCTTGGAGCTCAAGGGCGCTTCAAGCATCTCTTCAAGCCTGAGTATGAGTATCTTATCGATGAGTGGCAAAAGCGCGTCGATGACTATTGGGAGTATCTGCAACGACGGGAAGAGGCCGGCGTATAAATCTCTCTTCCGGACCCTTTCGGGTTTCGGAAGTCTCCACTTTTGTTCTTTTCTTCAATCTATTTATAATTTCACTTACTGTATATTGCAAATAAAAAAAGGTTCGACAATGCCCCTGTTAGAGAGTTTTACCGTAGACCATACTATTATGCCGGCTCCCGCTGTACGCAAAGCAAAAGCCATGAAAACGCCATGCGGAGATACGATCACAGTCTTTGATTTGCGTTTTTGCAGACCAAATAGAGAGATGATGAGCGAAAAGGGCATCCATACCTTGGAGCACCTCTTCGCCGGCTTCATGAGAGATCATCTAAATTCTAAAGATTGCGAGATTATTGATATTTCTCCTATGGGCTGCAGAACAGGTTTTTATATGAGCGTCATAGGGGAGCCGTCAGAAGATAGAGTGGCAAAAGCGTGGGAAGAGTCGATGGAGGATGTTATGAACGTTAGAAGCATGGCCGATATTCCCGAACTAAATATATACCAGTGCGGAAGCTGCAAGATGCACTCTTTGGATGAAGCGAAAGCTATAGCAAAAGGTGTGCTCGATAGAGGAGTGGGAGTGATGCATAACGAAGAGCTTAAGCTCGATATCAAGAAGCTGGAGGGTGCGGCATGCTGATAGAGATCCCTTTTGATAGCAAAGATGCGCAAAAAGGTAAAATAGTTACTATGGAGGATGCAAAAGCCTGGGCTCTTGTAACCTTCGAAGATGGAGAGGTGAAGAGCGTCGAGTTCTATGATGCAAGAGAGGATATAAACGATTTTGTCGATTACGCCATAGTTGCAAGGCAGGGAGAGCCTATCTGGCCCATGATGGAGGAGAATATATTTGTTCTCGTGGCCCAAGAGGGAGCGACACTCGATGAGATAATAGAGGGGTTCAAGTTCAAAGAGCTGCACGAAGCTTCTTATTGATTATTACGCCGGTATGAACAAGTCCATACCGGCTACGTTAACACTGGGTTCTCCTCAGCGGAGGGCTCACGCGCAGATGAACCGCGCTTTTATTCATCCTGTTTTTGGCAAGTGCGTAGTCAAAATGAAGCTCTGCAGGCTACGTTAACACTTGGTTCTCATTAGCAAAGGGCTCACGCGCAGATGAACCGCGCTTTATTCATCTTGTCTTTGGCAAGCGCGTAATCAAAATGAAGCTCTGCAGGCTACGTTAACACTTGGTTCTCATTAGCAAAGGGCTCACGCGCAGGCGAACAGCACTTTCTCTCTTCGATGCACTGTTTAAATGGAGGGGCTGCTCCATTATTGCTAAAAAACGGTTTAGTTGTTAAAAAACTAAATTCGCCTGCATGCGGCAGGCAGTTTTAAGAGATCTCAATTATATAAGGCAGATTATGAAAAATAGGCTGGTAGAGACTAATGACGGATCCTTTACGATGCACTCGGAGCATTTTGACGAGTGTTACCACTCCACTAAAGATGGAGCGCTAAGAGAGTCTTTGAAAAAGCATGTGGAGCCGGCCTTTTCATTGCTAAACTGCAATGAGATTACGATTTTGGATATATGTTTTGGGCTTGGCTACAATACGCTCTCTACTCTATATTACATTGATAGAAAAAAACTCTCCAAAAGGGTAAAGATCATCTCTCCGGAGCTTGATGAAAATTTGGTTCGCTCCCTTGGCATGTTTCCTTATCCTTCAGAGTTTAAGCCCTATATACATATCATACGAAAGATCGCCGATTCAGGCCACTATGAGGATCATAAAGTTGCTATAGAGGTAGTATTTAAAGATGCAAGAGAGTTTATAAGAGAGTGCGACACCTCTTTTGATATTATATACCAGGATGCCTTCAGCCCTAAGAAAAATCCGACACTTTGGACCAAAGAGTACTTCCTTGATCTGACCTCTTTGATGAGGCCCCACGCTATTCTTACCACATACTCTTCTGCCACTCCTGTGCGCATGGGTATGTATGAGAGCGGGTTAAATCTATACTTTCCCCATAAATCTGAAGTAAGAAGCGGTACTATAGCCTCTTTATCGCCCAATTTGCCGCTTGAGAAGATAGATATGGAGCTAAAGGTCCTACGAAATCCTTTTGCCGCCCCTCTTTTAGACGCCGAAATATCTTAAGATATTATGCTATACTACTAAAGTAAGTTTATACAAGGAGGCTCAAATGGGAGAGCTTTTGCTAAAGATAGCGAGGCAGGCTATCGCATCTGCCTTCGGTTTGGCTCCCGAGGTTGACAAAGAGGCTTTAAAGCGCGAGCATCCGGAATTGGCCAAAGAGCAGGCTACATTCGTTACGTTGACGATAGATGGAAAACTTAGAGGCTGCATAGGCTCTATCATTCCCCACAGATCTCTTCTGGATGACCTTGTAGCGAATGCAAAGGCTGCCGCATTCGATGACCCTCGTTTTGCTCCCCTTGCGCAAGAGGAGTTTGAAAGGGTAGGTATCGAGGTCTCTTTACTTACGGTTCCGCAACCTCTAGAGTATAAAGATATAGAAGATTTAAGAGGCAAAATCGAGCCCGGCAAAGATGGTGTAATTTTGCAACTCAACGGAAGGCAGGCTACCTTTTTGCCGCAAGTATGGGAGGATCTTAACGATTTCGATCTCTTCTTCGCCCATCTTTGTGTAAAAGCGGGGCTGCTCCAAAACTGTCTGCAGTACCATCCGCAGATATACATATACAGGGTAGAGAAGTTCAAAGAGTGCGAAGGGGCCGGATGCGGCAGCTAAGTGCTACCTGGAGATTTCAGCCGACTCTTCAGAGCGCATAAGCCACACAAAAACCTCGGCGACGGCTTGGAAGAGGGCGGGGTCTATTTCAACTCCTGCCCCCTTTTTTACGAGCATTTCGGCCAGCTCCTCATTCTGGAAAAGGGGTATATCGTACTCTTTTGCTTTCTCGA
>JAKIUX010000071.1 GCA_021647345.1 Hydrogenimonas sp. | reverse complement strand
TTTGATGATAATCATTCCGGCCCGCCTCGGATCTACAAGATTTCCTCGCAAAGTGCTTGCCGACATAGGAGGGCTTCCTATGGTCGTTGCCACCGCCAAGGCTGTAGAGAGTGTAGATCGCGTCGCTGTCGCAACAGACTCAGAAAAAGTGGTTGATGTATGCTCATCCTACGGCATTAAAGCCGTAATGACCAGCAGTGAACACTCCAGCGGTACCGACAGAGTAAATGAAGCTGCGGCAAGACTCGGGCTTGATGAGAACGAAACGGTAATCAACGTTCAAGCCGATGAACCCTTCATAGAAGCGCAGATCGTAGAAGATCTAAGAGCCCTTGTAAAAGCAAACGCAAAAGATGAGAGCGTTATGATCTGCTCACTCTTTAAAAAAATCTCTTCAAAAGAGGCGGAAGATCCGAACCTCGTTAAAGTGGTAACGGACGAGAGCGGCTTCGCTCTATACTTCTCCCGATCACCTCTGCCATTCGATCGTGACGGCGGCTTTTGCGAATATAAAGGCCACATAGGCATTTACGGCTTTAAACGCAAAATGCTTGATCGTTTCTGCTCTCTGCCTACATCTTTGCTTGAGCGAACCGAAAAGCTCGAGCAGTTAAGAGCTCTTTCACACGGATTCAAGATAGCAATGACACAAGTAGAGACGAAAAGTTTCGGAGTAGATACGCCGGAAGATCTTGAAAAAGCGTTAAAACGAATCGAACGCTTAGAAAAGTTATAGATCGAGCGAATGTTTTTAAGTTTAGTCGATGGTCAATGATCGTAAATTTTTCAAATTAAAATCTCAAAGCCTTCGCTCTGTTTATATTTTCATAGAGTTCAATTGAGAAATAGTAAAAAACGAAGTTTATATCCTTCATTTATCATCAAACATCTATCATCCAACATCGAAATCTTTGCTTCGTAAAAATCTCAAGCCAAAACCTCTTTTCTGTTTGTTTTGGTCTGAAGGAAGTCAGATATCTGCATAAGAGAAAACGTTACCAGAAAGATCAATAGCCCCGGAAAAAAGCTTATCCACCACGCTATCTCCATAACCTCTTTACCTTCGCTTATAAGCGAGCCCCAACTCATCTGCGGCGGACTTATACCAAGTCCAAGAAAGCTTAGAGCGCTCTCGCTTAATATCGCTCCCCCTACTCCAAAGGTAAAACTTATGAAAAAGATGGGTGCAAGCAGCGGAGCGAAATATTTGATCACTATTTTATAGGTAGGTACACCGCCAATTTTCAATATCTTTATGAAGGGCTTTTGGCCGATAGAGAAGCTTTCAGCTCTTATCATTCTACCCATAGTCATCCATCCTGTTACAGATATGACAAATATCAAAACCCATACTGAAGCCTCAACATAACTTACGAGGGCGAGAAGAAGAAAGAAGGTCGGAAAAGTTAGAAACAGCTCTACCACAACAATGAAAAACTTCTCCACTTTTCCCCTGAAAAGTCCCGCCGTAATTCCTGCGATAAGCCCTATCATGGATGCTATCAGAGCACTGCCTACTCCAATTGTCAAAGAGACTCTGCCTCCATACATCAAGCGCGCCAGCAAATCTCTACCGAGCCTGTCCGTACCCAAAGGGTTGCTTGCCGAAGGGGGCATCAACAGAGCATCAGGGTTTAGTTCAAAGGGGCTGACGCTATATATAAGAGGGCCGACAAAGGAGAATAGAAAGAGTGCCGCCAATATAGCGACACTTACACAGGGGCATCTCATCTTTTACTGTTTAATTCCAAGCAGTGTCTCTATCATCTGATCAATCGTGGTAATCACCTTCGCACTAGCGCTATATCCAGTCTGATACTTCATAAGATTTGTCAACTCCTCATCAATATCGACTCTGCTAATACTGTCAAACTCATTTACCACGGCGTTAAGCAGAGATTGAGAGGTCTCAGCCGTAGTGTGTGCCGCTGCGGTCTTTTCGGCAACTTCGGTGGTACTCATTCTAAAAAAACCGCTAAGAGTATCGCTGGAGTACGGCTCTTGAGAACCGGCAATATAAAAATCTATCTTATCATACTGAAGCTGAACCATAGCGTTAGCGACACTATTGTCTCCAGCTATAGGAGCTCCATTACCTCCTATTCTAGTGGGATTCTCATCAAGATAGCGATTCAAGTCTATATCTTCGGCATTGGTGCCGTCAAAAAACCTCTCAAGTCCCAAAGCTCCGGCAAATAGTGAAGGATTTTGTGGGTCAACCTCCTCTATGGAGAAGCGGTATCCTTGATCTTCCATTCCAGCTTTTAGTGAAATCGAAAAGTTTCCCTGAGGATCTATGGAGGCTGAAACGAAATCGTCCACATCGTTGGTTATAGTATTATCTCCATTATCGTCGATGTCAGACCTGTTTATATCATCAACCACATCCTGAAAAGTTCCTTCCAAACCTATGCTTCGTTCCGCCACGACGGCACCGTTGGAGTCGTATACTTTTACCTTGAATTGCTGAGCAGTATCGATAGGCAGAGTGGAATTGGAAATAAGCATGTTGCTATCTACCGAAACATTGCTGAACATCGAGTCTGTCGCATGAGAAGCGTAAATATTGTTGGTGTTGGTTATCAAAGCTGAGGCGAAGCTGTCAAGCTTATCAATTATTCCTTGAATATCGCCGTTCATAAACTTTCCATACTCTTCGCTGTAGTCGGATCCTCTCAACGAGAGTATCGCCCCCACTTTACCACCTTGCAAATAGTTCGTAATATCGAACTTCACATAATCTTGGCGTTGATAGTATACATTCGAATATGGCGTCCCGTCTCCAGCATTCTCGAGAACAAGAGGGTGGAAAGTTGAGCCGTCTACGAAAGATGAACCCCCTATACTAAGATGATACTGGTCAGTACTCTCCACATAGTTTGGGTCTACACTCATATCGGACTTCAATTCACCCTTGGAAACCTCTATATTTACAAGTTTGCTTAGTGCAAGCTCAAGCTTATCACGCTGATCTCGCAGGTCGTTGGCATTGTCACCTCCGGCTTCGTGTGTATCAATGCGAACATTAAGCTCAGCTATCTCTTTTCCAAGCCTATTTATCTCATCTATAGATGTCTTTAGCTGTTCATCAAGAGAGTCTTGGGTGTCTTGAAGAAGTTGTCGGGTATCTTTAATGGCAACAGCCAAACTCTTCGACTGTTGAGCAAGATCTATTTTTAATGCAGAATCATCACTGTTTGTTGAAAAACTGTTCCATGCATCGAAATATTTTGCAAGAGAGTCGTATATACCATTTTTGTCTATCTCTGGAAAGTATGTAGAGACTTCATCTAAAGTGCTTTGTCGGAAATTCGCATATTCACTGTCACTTGAAGAGCTTTTGAGCCGTTTATAGACAAATTCGTCATGTATGCGTACTATCTCTGTAATCTTTGCGCCAAGTCCTATATCTCCGGGAGTAGTGTTAAGAGGAGTATTTGGCTCAATAACAACTCTTTGTCGAGTATAGTCTGGATTTTCAGCATTCGCTATATTGTGCCCAATCGTGTCTATAGCTACTTGAGATGTTTTAAGTCCGCTGTATCCTGTATTGAGGGCATTGAAGATCGAAGCCATATCAGACCCTTAGCTCTAAAAGTGATGCAATTTTCGGGCTCTTTTTGGTGTAGCCATCTTTCTCTATAGGGAGTATCTCTTCATATAAAGAGTTGTAAAACTCCCCTACGGTGATAACGAACCTGGCATAATATCTGTTAAGTTCCTGAAGCTCCTCAAGATGTTCTCTAAGAAGCGAGAGGCGGCTCTTCGTCTCTTCGTCTAGAAGTTCCGATAGATCACTATCCGGATGGCTTTTGATGATCGAAGCTATTTCGCTATCAATTTTGGATTTCTTCTCTTCGAAACTGTTCATCCTCTCCTCTTTCATCCCGATACGTTCGAACATCGCATCGTGGCGGGCGAGTTTTATATCTTCTATATCCTTAGAAGTCAGCTCTTTGAGTGCTATCAGGTCATCTATGGCCATCTGCAGATAGTGGGTTAACATCGGTTTTCCTTACTTACTCTGGTTTAAGCTCCTGAGCCATTTTCGTAGCTGTTGCCCGCAGATCAATCTTATACTGATCATTTTGAATCTGCTGCTTCAGCTCCTCTATACGGCTCTGCTCTTTCATTTGCTCTTTTTCTACCGCCATATTCTCGCTCTTCTTCATCTCGTTCATGATATTTGAAGCGTTATTGGCACCTACATTACTAATCATTTTGAATCCTTTGCTTTATATAGTATCTGTTTAATTATACTATCGGCAAAATTGGACATTCATTAAGCCCTTTTTTAAATCTTTTTTTCTGAAAGAAAATTATAGAGAAGCTCGCTGTAGCCAAAGGCTCCGCTAAGCTCTTTGCTTATCTCTTCATTCTGCATAGAGCGATAAATCTTTCTACCGGGATCCTTTGGCAAAAGCGGGTCTTCAGAACCTATTGCCTTGTCCAAAATCATCTTCAATATAATTGCCTCGAAAGCGTCTGTCTGCTCTTTGAGCTTATCCGGATCCTTTACGCTGACTTCCAGATTGAGCGGTTGATATTCATTAATATTTAAATATTCCATCTTCTATTTCCTTTAAATTATTTGCAGATCAGCGTGAATGGCGCCTGCGTTTTTCATAGCTTCAAGAATCGAGATGATATCTTTTGGCGTGGCTCCAAGCTTTTTTAGCGAGCGCGCCAGATTAGCCACTGTTGCGGCGCCTGGTTTTGTTATCAGCGCATTCTGATCTGGCTGCAGCTGCGTATTCGCACCTAGGTTAATAGCGTTATCATCCCTCTTTAAAAGCGGCAAGCTTCTCTTCTCTTCGATCTTGATAGTTATATCTCCGTGAGTTATAACTACCGGCTCTACTTCCACATCTACACCTGAAACTATCGTTCCCGTTCTCTCATCTATTACTATCCTCTGTTTCGTTCTGTACTCGATAGAGAGGTCGCCGATATTTGCAAGAAATTCCACCATACTTAGAGAGCTCGGTTTTTTAAGCCTTATGGTTCTTGAGTCTACCGCTACGGCTATCTTCTCTTTATAGTAACTATTCAAAGTTCTTTGTATCGCTATGGCGTTTTGGAAGTTGGACTCTTTTAGACTAAGAGTCGCTTCACTCTGGCCATATAGATTGAAAGGAACCTCCTGCTCGACAAGCGCACCGCCTGGAATCTTGCCGGCCGTGGCGTGGTTCAACGACCCTGCGCCTCTGCCGTTGCGCCCTCCGATCGTTAAAGAGCCTTGAGCCAATGCGTAAATGCGCCCGTCAACACCCTTTAGCGGCGTCATCAAAAGGGTACCGCCTTCCAAAGATTTGGCATCGCCGATTGAAGAGACGACAACATCTATCTTGTCACCCTGCCTAGAAAAAGGAGGAAGCGTTGCGGTAACCACGACCGCCGCCACATTTTTTGACTTTATATCTTTTGGATCAAGCTTGACATTCATTGTCTGAAGCATATTAGAGATAGTCTGCAGAGTGAATTTCGATGTAGTGCCGTCACCCGTCTTGTTGAGGCCGACAACCAGACCGTAGCCGATAAGCTGGTTCTCTCTAACACCTATTATATTGCTAATATCGCCTATCTTCACAGCGTTAAGAAGAATCGGCAAGAGAAGAGTCACAATAAAAAAGGTTCGTTTCACATTCCGCCTTTTCCCACCCTATAACGGGGTATCTTTGAGAAAAGAGAAGCAAAAAGCGTTCCTAATTTGACGGGGTGTAGTAGCTCAAAGAGCTTTTACCGAACCTCTTCTCCTTTATCTTCGAAAAAGCTCCCAATCTTTGGGGAAACTTCTCTTTTGTCATATGCTCTACTATTATCATAATTATAATTTGCGGATCGATACCCTCTATCATCTCCTTCACTCTCTCGTAGATATCGCTCTTGCCTTCTCTAATTGAGAAGGGAGGGTCTATATAAAGATAGGCTCTTTCGTTAACACTTTTCAACTCCTCTAAAATAGTAGGCAGTACCGTAAAAGCATCTCCCATTCTGACGTCACAGCTTTTTGCGTCTATGCTGGAGCAGTTCTTCTCAAGCTTTTTAAAAGAGTCTCTCTCAAGCTCTATGAAC
>JAKIUX010000070.1 GCA_021647345.1 Hydrogenimonas sp. | reverse complement strand
TAAGGACCGGTTGAGCGGGCATGCATCTTCTCGTCAACAAGGTGGTGCAGCTTGAGAATATACATATAGCCGACATTTACGCGCTCTTTCATTTTTTCACCGGTCTTTCCGTCGTAAAGGACAGATTTTCCGTCTGATGCAATCTTAGCCATCTCAAAGAGCTTCTTGAACTCATCGGCATTGACGCTCTCAAATACTGGTGTAGCGAACTTGACACCTTTCGCCCAGTCTCTACCGTAATTTATCAGCTCTTCATCGCTCATGTTTTCAAGAATCTTCTTCGCATCCATGAGCCTTGCAACATCGGCTATCTCCATCATCTTGGCACGAAGCTCTTTTACAAAATTCTCTTTCTTCTCGTCGAAGATAGCTTGAATCTGATCTCCCAGTCGCTTCCCTACAAGACCTAAATGGACCTCCAGAATCTGCCCGATGTTCATACGGCTAGGAACGCCGAGAGGGTTTAGAATTATCTCTACAGGGGTACCATCTTCCAGATATGGCATATCCATTTCAGGAACGATGTTTGAGACAATACCTTTGTTTCCGTGTCGTCCCGCCATTTTGTCACCGACTTTGAGTTTTCGTTTTGTCGTGACATAGACCTTTACAAGCTTCGTGACGCCATTTGGAAGGATGTCATCTTTCTCCAAAATGTTGAGCTTCTCTTCGTGATCCTCTCTAAGCTTTCTCTTTTCAGCCTGAAAGTGGTTCTTTATGGCCGCATACTTGTTTTGGACCTCTTCGCTAAAGTGTTTGGCTATGCTGTTGAGTGCGAAGCGGTTGACTTTTTCGAGGGCCTCTCTGCCAATTTTGCTTCCCTTTTTGAACTTTTCGCCCTCGATCTCCACATCAGACTCAAGTTGAGCGTTTCCAAGAAGTGAGTAGATTCTAAGCATCTCTTCACGGTCGAGCATAAGGAGCTTGTCGTGATGCTCTCTGTCGAGCTCCGCTTTCTCCTCCTCATAAGCTCTTATCGCCCTTTGATCCTTCTCATAACCTTTTTTGGTGAATATTTTAACATCTACGACCACTCCCTCCAGCGACGGTGGGCAGTAGAGCGATTTGTTCACTACATGTCCCGCCTTTTCGCCAAATATAGCTCTAAGGAGTCTCTCTTCCGGCGTAGGTTTTACCTCCCCTTTCGGAGATACCTTTCCTACCATTATCATTCCGGGTTTGATATATGTACCTATCTTGACTATTCCGCTCTCATCAAGATGGGCGATATCCTCCTCTCTGACGTTTGGGATATCTCTCGTTATCTCCTCGACACCGTGCTTCAGCTCTCTTGCTTCAACCTCTTTTTCGTAAATATGAACCGACGTGAAGGTATCTTCGCGTATTAGCTTCTCGCTTACTACGATTGCATCTTCGAAGTTGTACCCGTTCCAGGGCATGAAGGCAACCATCACGTTCTTGCCTATGGCGAGCTCGCCGTTATCCATGTTTGGACCGTCGGCGATTACCTGCCCCGCTTCCACTCTATCGCCCTTCTTCACGATAGGCATCTGAGTGAATGTAGTGTTTTGGTTGGTTCTCATATTCTTCTGGGGCTGATAGTGGTCTATGAATGCTCCGTTCTCATCCTCACCCATGATATAGATGTTTTTAGAGTCGACCTTCTCTACAATACCGCTTCTTTTGGCCTTTATGCTGACCCATGCGTCGCGAGCTATTAGCTTCTCGACACCGGTTCCCACCATTGGCGCTTCCGACTTTAGAAGCGGAACACCCTGTCGCTGCATGTTCGATCCCATGAGCGCGCGGTTCGCGTCGTCATGCTCCAGGAATGGAATCAGGCTGGCCGCTACACCAACAACCATCAATGGGCTTAAGTCGATATAGTCCACTTCGCTTCTATCAACAAGCAGAATCTCGCCGTCACGTCTTGCTTCTATGAGATCTTCGGCAATCTCTCCATCTTCCGTAAGCTTTGTGCTTGCCGGCGCTATAGTCAGACCCTCTTCCTGTGTAGCGGTCATATAGACCACTTCATTTGTAACTTTACCGTCTACAATCTTCTTGTAGGGAGCTTCGATAAATCCCAAATTGTTCACTTTGGCATATGAAGCCAATGTGTTGATAAGACCGATATTCTGCCCTTCCGGCGTCTCGATAGGACAAATTCGACCGTAATGAGTAGGATGAACGTCGCGCACTTCGAAGCCGGCTCTCTCTTTTACAAGGCCCCCTTCCCCAAGTGCCGAGAGTCGCCTTTTGTGAGTTACTTCCGAAAGCGGGTTAGTCTGATCCATAAACTGACTCAGCTGCCCGCTTGTAAAGAACTCCAGTATCGTGTTTGTGATCATCTTTGAGTTTATCAGATCGTGAGGCATCAATTCGTCGAGACTTCCGCTCATTGTACTCATCTTGTCCCGAATCGCTTTTTGCATCTTTATTAGACCTGTCTGCAGCTCGTTGCCAAGAAGCTCGCCTATAGCTCTGATACGCCTGTTTCCGAGGTGGTCTCTATCGTCTATATGGCCTTGTCCGTTTTTGACTCTTATTAGATACTGCACAGTTTTGATGATATCTTCATCGGTCATAACGGTAACATACTCAGGAACTTCGACGCCGAGTTTATGGTTCATCTTCATACGTCCGACTCGCGTAAGGTCATATCGCTCTGGATCGAAAAAGAGCTGTTTAACAAACGCTTTGGCCGCATCTTTCGTCACCGGTTCGCCAGGTCTCATCACCTTGTATATTCTGATAGCGGAAAGATCGTTCTCATCATCTATCTGCTCTGTCTGCCTCAGAAGCTTTAGGCTCTCTTGATCTGCGTTGAAAGCATTTATGATAGATCGGTCGACACCGCTTGCAAGATCATCAGCTATGACAAACTCTTTAATCTTATTGTCAAGAATTTTTTTCAGTTTGTTTTCATCCAACTGTGTTAGAGTATCCAGAAGTATCTCGCCGCTCTCCTGATCAATGATAGGCTCTGCCAAGTGGCGCTCGATAAGAATATCGATCGGATACTCTACCCACTTCAAGCCATCTTCTACAAGCTTCTTAGCCCTTTTAGAAGAGAGTCTTTTGCCCATCGCTATGATCAGGTTGCCATCCTCATCTCGCACATCATGCTCGACACGTCCCTGGAAGTGTTCGGGCTTAAATGGCATAAGGAACTTGTTGTTTTTTACCTTGATCGTCATAAGCGGGTAAAAGAGTTTCAATATATCCTGTTTACCATACCCAAGAGCTCTAAAAAGTATCGTTACAGGTATCTTTCTTCTTTTGTTGATTCTGACATAGAGTATATCCTTCGCGTCATACTCGAAATATAGCCAAGATCCTCTATCCGGTATTATCTGAGCGGTATATAGAAGCTTGCTCGCTCCGGTTGTAGACTCCTCCTCTTTGAAGATAACACCTGGGCTTCTATGAAGCTGGTTTACGACTACTCTCTCGACACCGTTGATGATAAATGACGTACGATCGGTCATAAGCGGGATATCGCGTACGAAAATCGCCTGCTCCTTAATATCCTTGACACCGGTTTTCTCACCTGTCTTGTCGTTTCTCTCCCACAATACAAGTCTAATTTTCATCTTGAGAGAGACTGCATATGTAAGACCGCGCTCCATGCACTCTCTAACAGTATATTTAGGCTTCGTAATTTCGCTGCCTGCATACTCGAGAGTCAGACGGTTTTGCGGATCGTGGATCGGGAAGATAGATCGGAAAACATGTTCAATTCCGCTGTTGGACCGATCTTTTTCATTGATCATCAAAAAGTTGTCGTAACTGCTGTGTTGAAGTTGCAAAAGATCGGGTACATCTATCTCCTGAGGAGTTTTGGCAAAATCAACACGTAAGCGGTTCCCTGATTTAAGATTGTTAAGCATGGGCTAAGACCTCATTCAGTAGTGTGTTGCATCGGGATGTATCATATTTGACACGATTAGTGTAAGCATAAGTTACAATGATAGAATAAACCAAATAAAGGGAAGATTCAATCTTCCCTTTACATAAATAAATTAAAATATTATTTAATTTCGACAGAAGCGCCGGCCTCTTCGAATTTAGCTTTAAGCTCTTCAGCTTCTTCTTTACTGACAGCCTCTTTAATTGTTGTAGGTGCGTTGTCAACAGCCTCTTTTGCTTCTTTAAGACCAAGACCTGTTACTTCGCGTACAACTTTGATTACGTTGATCTTTTTAGCGCCTGGGCTTGTAAGCACGACATCAAATTCGCTCTTCTCTTCAGCTCCGCCGCCGGCTTCTCCGCCGCTTGCACCGGCTACAACCATAGGCGTAGCAGAAACACCGAATCTCTCTTCAAACTCTTTAACAAGCTCATTGAGCTCAAGAACTGACAGTCCTTCAATATATTCAAACAACTCTTCTTTTGTAATTGCCATTTTTATTCTCCTCTTTTTAGGAATTATTTTTGTGCATACTTATGCTGCATACTCTCTGGCACCTTTATCAGGCAGCCTCTTCTTCAGCTTTCTTCTTCGCAAGATTGTCGAGTCCGCAAACCATATTTCTAAGCGGTGCGGTCCAGACTGAAAGAAGCATTCCGAGCAGCTCTTCGCGACCAAGAAGCTTGCTGTACTCGTCGATTTTCGCCGCATCTACAACTTCGCCGCCAATTACGCCGCCTTTGATAACGAACTTATCGTTCTCTTTGGAGAACTTTGCGACCGCTTTTGAGGTTGCGATCGGATCTTCGCCCCAGACAACCATATTTGTTTCGCGAAACTCTATATCCTCTACACCTGCATTTTTGAAAGCTATCTGTGCAAGTGTATTCTTTACAACTCGAGCGCCGAGACCGGATTCAAAGCCGATTTTCCTGAACTCTTCAAGCTCTTTGACACTCATGCCTTTGAAGTCGCATATAACGACACATCCGGCTTCTTTGAACTTATCGGAAAGTTCTGCTACCAGGTGCTCTTTTTCTGTACGGGTCATATTTTCCTCCTTTCCGACTGAGACTTCAAGAAGGGCGGCCGAAGCCGATTAAGCTCTCGCCCCTAACTATCTTCAGTCTAAGATAAACGGCATAAGCCTATTATAACTATTTAATATCCATAAGCTCTTGCGTATTGAGCTTAATTGATGGGCTCATCGTAAGAGAGAGAGCAGCGTTTTGAATGTACCTGCCCTTTGCAGAGGCTGGCTTTTGTCTATTTATCGCCGCTACAAAAGTTTTTAGATTCTCCGCAAGCTTCTTTGCATCGAAACTTGCTTTACCGATTCCGGCGTGTATATTACCTTTTTTGTCAACTCTAAAGTTAACCTGTCCGCCTTTGGCATTTTTTACAGCTTGGGCTACATCCATCGTAACAGTACCGGTGTTAGGGTTCGGCATAAGGCCTTTGGGGCCAAGAATACGTCCTATCTTACCGACCTGACCCATCATATCAGGAGTCGCGATTACGATATCGAAGTCAATATTGCCGTTTTGAACCTGCTCAACCAGATCTTCAGCGCCGACCAAATCTGCTCCAGCCTCTTTCGCTTCGTCAGCCTTGGCACCTTTCGCGAAAACTGCAACACGTACCTTTTTGCCTGTACCGTGAGGGAGTACTACAGCGCCTCTTACCATTTGATCTGCATGGCGCGGATCGACATTAAGTCTTAGGGCCAATTCGACAGTTTCATCAAATTTTGCTGACTTTAAATCTTTTACCTGATTTACCGCTTCATCTATAGAGTATTGCTTATCTGTATCAATCTTTTCGAGCAGCTTCTGTACTCTCTTGGAAACTTTTTTAGACATCTTTTTCTCCGCAAATTTAATTTTTTGCTACCGCATCTTTTAGATCTGGCGGTGAAGATCTTTTAGTCGATTACCTCTACACCCATACTTCTGCAGCTGCCTTCAATAATTTTTGCGGCGGCCTCTTCGTCATGCGCGTTTAGGTCATCCATCTTTCTCAATATTGTCAAGACCAAGATGGATGGCCTCTTCGTCATGCGCGTTTAGGTCATCCATCTTGGTCTTGACAATATTGAGAATCTGCTCTCTTGTAATCTTTCCAACCTTGTTTTTGAGGGGGTTATCACTCCCCTTTTGTAGATTAATCTCTTTCTTGATAAGATCCGTAACAGGAGGCTTC
>JAKIUX010000069.1 GCA_021647345.1 Hydrogenimonas sp. | reverse complement strand
TATGGCCCACTCCCATCCTATAGGTTCCATAAGGCCAAATCCGTAAACGGCTATGATCGTTCCGGCGACACGGCTGAAAAAAGTGGCGCTGAAAAGTGATACGGAGGGCCATGGACTTTTCCAAAACCAATCGTCGATACGTGTGTTGTAGATTGTGCCGTGTCCGGCGATGACAAGTTTCGCGAAAAACGCGGATTGTACGAAATCGAGCGGCATATGCATGACCGATATCAGTATCCAAAAGAGCATGAAAGATGAGAGAACTCCAGCCACACCAAGCCATGATGAGAGTACGAAGATCTCTTTCATATCCCATCTGACCGGTTTCTCTCTCACCTTCGTATTGTCATAAGCTATCGTCATAATAGGTATGTCATTAAGCAGTGCGAGAACTATGATCATGATAGCGGTGATAGGGTAGAAATCGTATATGACGATGGCAAGAGTCATAAACAGGATGATCCTAATAGTTTCCGCGATTCTGAAAATCGTATAACTCTTCATCCGCTCGAAAATTTTGCGGGACTCTTTTATCGCATCTATTATGACCCTAAGACCCGGCGTCAAAAGCACTATGTCGGCTGCAGCGCGAGCGGCATCGGTAGCTCCGCTTACGGCGATACCGCAGTCAGCTTTTTTGAGAGCCGGAGCGTCGTTTACACCGTCACCGGTCATTCCGACAATATGGTCAGCTTTCTGAAGTTCGTCCACTATGAAATATTTATCTTCCGGAAAGACCTGAGCAAATCCGTTAGCCTCTTCTATAGCCGCAATGATTTCACTCTCGTGCCGCTTTACTGTTCCTTTTGGAATAGGCATGTTGTAAAGCTCTCGCTTCACCTTTTTCATGATATCGTGAACTTCATGCTCGATCTCTTCATCGGACGCATCAGGGTGAAGGTGTTTGGATATAGCTCGTGTAAGCACTTCGGAGAGGTAGATATATTCGACTATAGTCTCTCCTTTTAATTCTCTTACATCCTGAATCTTCTCTCCGATACCGAGAATTTTTGCTATATATTTGGCTACAGCTATATTGTCACCCGTTACCATCTTGACTTCTACGCCTTTGGCGACCGCTTCGGAAATCGCCTCTTTGCTATCCTCCCTCGGCGGATCGAACAGAGGTATCAGCCCTACAAAGTGGTAGATCTCCTCTTCACAGCTTCTGTAGGCAACACCTAAAGTTCTGAACCCCTTTTGAGCGAAGGACTCTACCGTATCGTACGCCTTTTTTCTGTCGAACTCCTTTTCGGTACACTGCTCTATGATGACTTGTGGAGCACCTTTTGTAACGACAAGGCACTCTTTTCCCTCATACAGCCCTTCCGTCCTTTTGTGGACAGGATCGAAAGGAAGGAACTTTGTCATTTGGTAACTTTTGAATTTATCTCTCAGATTGTGTTTATCTATATATTCAAAAATAGGTTTCTCTATAGGGTCTTGATTCTCCTCCTTGCTAGCAAGCGCTGCGTATAGCATAAGTTCATCGGCAGTATGGCCATCCGCCACATAAGGCTCTGCGAGACTCATTCTGTTTTGTGTAAGAGTACCTGTTTTGTCGGAACAGAGAATATCCATGCCGGCCATCTCCTCAATAGAAGCGAGACGGCTGACTATCGCTTTCTTAGCCGCAAGAACCTGTGCGCCGAGCGCCATCGTTACCGTCAAAACGGCCGGCATGGCTACAGGAATAGCAGAGATTGTAAGGACAAGTGCGAAGATCAGCAGATCAACTGTCGGCTGATGCGTCTTTAAACCGTGATAGACGATTATTGCAATCATGAAGATAGTAAGAACGATCAGAAAGTTTCCGACCTTGATGACCATCGCCTGGAAATGGCTTCGCTGCTCCCTCTCCGCTTTTGCGACCAGTCCGACAGTTTTTCCGAAATATGTGTTTAGCGCTGTGGCGGTTACCTCTGCCACCATCTCTCCCTGCTTTATTATGGCATTGGCGTAAAGTTCTTCTCCCGCCTTTTTGTTAACAGGCAGGGACTCTCCGGTCAAAGCGGACTGATCTACAAGAAGAAACTCACCGCCTCCGAGCAGCTTGGCATCTGCAGGGACTATATCGCCGATTTTAACCTTTATAATATCTCCCGGTACAAGCTCCTTCGCATCAATCTGATGCCACCTGCCGTCTCTGAGAACCAATGCTTTTCGGGCAAGTTTCTTCTTAAGTACAGCTATGGCGTTCAAAGCCTTCGACTCCTGGTAGAAGTCCACGACGGCGTTCACCAAGAGCATAATCATTATGACGATGAAATCCTCCAATCTCTTCGCCAATGCGGAAAGAACGGCCGCGACTTCAATCATCCAAGGTATCGGCCCCCAGAATCTTCGCAGGAGCCTGTGGAGCCAACTCTCCTCTTTCTCCTTGATTTCGTTGTAGCCATACTTTTTGAGGCGCTCAGCCGCCTCTTGGGAGGTGAGACCTTCAAATTCGCTCTCATCTTTATGAACTTCTCTCACTTGTTCGTTTACACCTTCACCCATCTTCTTTTCTATATTGCTCTTCATATTTGCCCGTTTCGACTTTTCCGCCATTGCAATCTCCTTTAGAGTGACTCTAACAGCCGGTTATACAAATATTTTCTCTCCGGGAGCGACGATATGAGCCTTTTTTCCCATCCTTTTGAAAATCGCCTTCTTAAAAACCTTCTGCTTGTCATACTCGCCGTGAATCAAACAGACTTTGCCTACTCTTTCAAACCCCTCCATCCACTCTATGAGTCCATTTTGATCAGCGTGTGCGGAAAAGCCGTTTATGGTGTGAACATGAGCCCGCACCGCGATCTCTTCACGGTACACTTTTATTCTTCTTGCTCCCTCTATAATGCGCCTTCCAAGAGTCCCTTTTGCCTGGTATCCCACAAACAAAAGAGCATTCTTGTCGCTCCATAGTCGATGTTTAAAGTGGTGAAGTATCCTTCCTCCGGTACACATTCCGCTTCCAGCTATTATTATGCAGCTATCTTCGGCGTTTATCTTTTTCGACTCCTCCGGCTTTAGCGTATAGTGAAGGTAAGGAAACTCAAATATGGAGCCGTCTCTTTTGAGAAAATCGTTACAGCACTTGCTAAGCTCTTCATGGTAGAGATCGTAAAGTCTTGTAGCGCGTATAGCCATCGGAGAGTCAAGAAAAATTTTGCATTCAGGAAGCTCTTTATTATCATACATCTTTTTGAGTATGCATAGTATCTCTTGAGTACGCTCTATGGCAAAAGATGGAATCAAAACGCTCCCCTTCTCAAGAAGTGTCTCGGTAATAACTTGCTTAAACTCAATCTCGCTCTCTCTTATGCCTTTGTGGTTTCTGTCGCCGTAAGTCGACTCTATAAATAGAGTATCCGCCTCCTTGACAACTGCCGGTTCTTTCATCACCATATCGTTTCTGTTTCCAAGGTCGCCGCTGAAAACTATCTTTTTAGCTACACCCTTCTCTTTGAACTCCACCTCGATCGTACCGGAGCCCAATATATGCCCCGCACTCCTAAACCTCGCTTTTACCCCTTTTGCGAGATTTACACTTTTGTCGTACTCTACATACTCAATCGGCATATCGAAAACCGCCTTTACATCGTCAACCGTATAGAGCGGTTTTCTCACCCTCTTCTCTTTGCCTATTCTCAAAGCTTTTCTAAAGCGGGTTCTAAACTCCTCTTCCATAAGATTAGCACTATCTAGAAGTACCACTTCCGCCAAATCCATTGTAGATCTAAGTGCGAATATTCTCCCTCTGAACCCCTCTTTTACAAGAAGGGGTATACGCCCCACATGGTCAAGATGAGCGTGGGTAATTAGAAGAATGTCAATATCTTTAGGGTTGAATCCTAAAGGTTTGAAATTTCTCTTCTCTACACTCCCTTGATACATCCCGCAGTCAACCATTATAGTAGGTCCTCTGTCGAGGTAGAGCACATGACAAGAGCCTGTAACCACCTCCGCGGCACCGTAAGATCTCAAGTAAGCCATCTAAAATCCTTTCTATTTACTCTCTAAAGTCATTATAGAACAGCTTTGGTAAACAAAGCCAATATAACCCCCTATTCTGAGCAGAAGATAGATAAAAGAAGTAGAAGATACGCCTTCTCTTATAGATAGTAAAAATTAGTTTTGAAAAATAGTTAAAAATTTTTAGAAAAAACCGATGTTAAATATCTTTTTTTTCAGCCGATATAGTAGAAAGATAATCAGTAAAAAATATAAAAATAGAACTGATTAAATATTTATATTTATAACGGGAGAGAACATGAGCCTTTTTGGAAAAAGAGAGCCGGATATAAGAGCAGACGAATCGTCGCAACTAAAAGAGAGAGTATCTGAGCTTGAAGAGGAGAACAGAAGATTGAAACAGATGCTTTCGGCATGCGAAGATAGAGGTATTCAAAAAGATGGCTTCGAAGATCTCTTCACTTACGAAAATGAGCAGCTAAAAAAGGGGCTTTTGGATATTCAAAAAAATATAGCCGAAAATGTATCTATTTCGAAAGAGACAATCTCGCGGGCGCAAACCATTATGTCTGAGATGGACAAGATAGCCGGATCTGTTTTGAATATAACCGAAACTCTTCAAAGTCTGCATCTTCTATCTGAAGAGTCCAACACCGTAGCTGAAGGACTCGCAACAAGAGCGGAGGATGTCGGGTCGATATTGGGGCTTATAAAAGATATATCTGATCAGACAAACCTCCTTGCACTCAATGCGGCAATCGAAGCTGCAAGAGCGGGAGAGCATGGCAGAGGCTTCGCCGTTGTTGCGGATGAGGTTAGAAAACTGGCGGACAGAACCGACAAAGCGATAGGCGAGATAAATATAGCGCTGCAGACGATGAAGCAGGATGTCGGAAGCATGACCGAAAAAGCTGATCACATGCAAAGAGAGATAACCGGAGCTAATGAAGAGACAAGAGATTTCTACGAAAAATTTGAAGCCGATATTGCCCTTGTAAAAAACAATTTCAAAAACCTTAGATTCGTTTCAGACCGTAACTTTATGTCTCTGGCTAAGCTGGACCATGTCATATGGAAGGTAAATACATATCTATCTGTAGGGCACAGAAAGGAGATGTTCAAATTCGTTGACCACCGCAACTGCCGTCTGGGCAAGTGGTATGAAGAGGGAGACGGTAAAGAGTACTTCAGCAATACCGAGAGTTATCACTCTTTGGAGACTCCTCATAAAACGGTTCACAACGGTACGAAAGGAGTTTTTGAGCTTATAAAATCTGACCCGCTCGATTTTGAAGTACTAAAGAGGGCTTTTGAGGAGATGGAGAGAGGAAGCGATATGGTCTTTGAGATTTTAGACAAGATTTTGAAGGAGAAAGATAAAGAGAGTGAAAATAGAGCTAAAAATTAAAAATTTATGTCAGAAAATATTGAAGCGGTGTCGAGCCTGTAAAATTCCATCAGTTCTCTATATATTTCAGGAAAATCTTTTTTTAGTGAGCTTGGGCGTTGAAAAAAACGTTCGCTCGCTACGGCGAAAAACTCAGCCTCACTCACCGCTGCATAAAAGCCGAAGAGTTCATACTCCATGAATATCAGCTCGACTCTCTCTTCGAGAGAGATCTCTAAAATGACAAGTGGAGCGCTCTGCATATGCTCAAGTAGAGGTTCGTGGAGATAGAGCCTTCCTAATATTTCTTCCCTCATCCTCCATAACCAGAGTAAACTCACCATCTTGGGTCAAAGAGATCAGATCGTACGTAAGAGCATTTTCGAAAAAGATCTGAGTCGGCTGCGGAGAGAGTCTGCGGCCGAAAGCGGAGCCTCTATGGTTGGCAAGAGCTTCAAGATCGAGTGACTTTTTGATTTTAGAAAGCAGAAGCGTCTTTCCGGAACCGGTTCTGCCGCCAAGAATCAGAGGCTCCAGCCTTGAGCATATGTGCTCCGTCTCATCTATCAAGTATCGTCTAAAAGCTTTGTAGCCGCCCCTTAGACGAGACACTTCGCATCCAGCCTCCCTCATCCACTTCTGAGCAATTTCTGATCTCTGACCTCCCCTAAAGCAGTAAAGGAGTGCGTTTTGGTTTCTCTTTTTAAATTCACACCACGCCTCTATACGCCACTCTCTTTTCTTTCCGCTTACAAGTTCATATCCAAG
>JAKIUX010000068.1 GCA_021647345.1 Hydrogenimonas sp. | reverse complement strand
ATATTATAGGCTTGTGAAGGTTAATTTTTCATAAAATAGAGAAAAGAGCAGTAGGTGTGTGTAGTTTCTACCCGCCCATCTATACCGACAGTTTCGACTGCCGGCAATTTTTAGATATAAATTAATCTAATTTTTTAGCCCAAAAATCCACTACTTTTTCGGCAACCTCATCGCCGCTATCTTTTGAAAGAGAGCCTCTGTTGTAGTCTCTTTTTAGAGCCAAGGTATTTTCTATACCAATTTTATCAAAACTCTCTATAACGGGAATTCCAAACGATAACAGTTTTTCGCTCCAGAATCTCGGCGAAGACTCTTTTTTTATATATATCGGGTTTGAGCCGGCAGCAAGGGCTTCAAGAGCGCTTTGCGGCGAAGATGTTAAGAACTCTTCAGAGCTTTTAAGAACATCTTTGTAGTTTTCGCTCTCCAAAATCTCATCGAAGCCCTTTTCGAGCTCATCACCATACTGCATAAAGAAGTAGTAACCCTCTAGAAGTTTCACTCCAAGATCTTTGAAAGCATCCAGATGCTCAACAAGCCCGCACTCATAGTCATCGTCTCCCCAAAAATAGACTCTGTTTAAACTCTTTTTACGCCGCTCAAAGTAGCTTGGGTCAACAATATCGACTTTTACAACATCATCATGCTGACTTATCGAAGATATAACTATATCTTTGCCTATAGGGGCCGCTTGAGGATCGTCGCTGAAGCGAACGAGCCCGCCGTAGTACTCTATCATATCGGCAACAAGCGGCAAGCTGACATCGTCACTATCTATAACGACACTATCTGCAGGGGTGGCTATATTGGCTATATTTCTTACCAGATCAACGCTGATATATCTTTTTATTGCAAACTCATTTTTTGCATACTCTCCGGCTCTGAAATCATTGGTAAGCAAAGTGACATCTACGCCCCTGTTCTGCAAAGCTTTGACAACCGGCGCACTACGTCTCAATCTGTCAAGCCCGACCCTGTGGCCTGTATCTATATAATAATATAGTTTCAACTTCTCCCCCTATCTTTCAGTTTTCCCTTTTCGGCCATCTTTATATATATATGAAGTATCTCCAGGGCTGCTGGAGTTATACCGCTTATCTGGCTTGCCGCTTGCAGCGTGGGCGGCTTGAATAGAGCAAGTTTCTCTTTTATCTCATTGCTTAAACCGGAGACCTTTTCAAAACTCATATCCTCCGGTATCTTCACTTCAAGCATCTCATGCATCTTTTCGATCTGCTCTCTTTGACGCTCGATATATTTATCGTACTTTGCGTTAATTAGAAGCTGCTCTTTGGCTTCATCGCTAAAGCTCACTGTCTCTGGAATCAGCTTTTCAAGCTGCTCTTTGCTAAACTCACCCCTTCCGACTATAAGCTTCAAAGGGGTCTTATCGGAAATCTTCTGAACCCCTAGCGACTCAAGAAGCGCGAGTGACTCTCTGCTCGGCGTCAAAAACCTACTCTCCATCAGCTCCATACCCTCTTCTATCTGCTCCCTCTTTTTGAGCATCTTAGCATAGACAGCCTCGTCTATAAGCCCAAAGGAGTGGCCGTAGCCCATTAGCCTCAAATCGGCGTTATCCTCTCTTAGCATAAGCCTAAATTCGGCTCTGCTGGTGAACATTCTGTAGGGCTCTTTTGTACCCTTCGTAACTAGATCATCTATGAGCACCCCTATGTATGCTTCATCTCGCCTCAGAATGAAAGGCTCTTTCTGCATAACCGACAAAGCGGCGTTTATGCCCGCCATAAGCCCCTGTGCCGCAGCCTCTTCGTAGCCGGTTGTTCCGTTGATCTGCCCGGCAAGGTAGAGCCCCTCAATCTTTTTCGTCTCTAATGTATGTTTTAGTTCGGTGGGGTCAATATAGTCATACTCTATGGCGTAGCCGTACCTTACTATCTTTGCGCTCTCCATTCCTTTGACGGAACGGATCATCTCATGCTGAACATCAACCGGCAAAGAGGTGCTCATACCGTTTATGTAATACTCGGTAGCTTCGAGAGTCTGCGGCTCTATGAAGAGGTGGTGACGCTCCTTGTCTCTGAAACGGTTTATCTTATCCTCTATACTGGGACAATATCGAGGGCCGACACCTTCTATCTGACCAGAAAAGAGGGGTGCTCTGTGAAAACTGCTCTCTATAAGCTCATGAGTCCTTTCGTTCGTATAGGCTATGAAGCATGGCAGCTGCTTTGGCTTGAAGCTCTCTTTGTCGGTGCGAAAGCTAAAAGGCTTCGGGGGCTCGTCTCCAGGCTGCGGCTCCATCTTTGAAAAGTCTATAGT
Organism: Hydrogenimonas sp.; assembly: GCA_021647345.1. Taxonomy (GTDB): domain Bacteria; phylum Campylobacterota; class Campylobacteria; order Campylobacterales; family Hydrogenimonadaceae; genus Hydrogenimonas. The sequence goes on along the minus strand of JAKIUX010000068.1, from coordinate 3,833 downwards.
AGAGCCGTCGATTCTCGGACAGGTGCCTGTCTTTAGGCGCCCTATATTGAAACCGAGATCTCTCAGGTTTTCTGCAAGCTCAGCAGATGCAAACTCTCCCGCGCGCCCCGCCTCTCTTTTTGTCTCCCCTATATGTATGACACCGTTTAAAAAGGTTCCGGTGGTGAGTATCACCTTTTTTGCAAAAAAGCTCTCTCCAAGCTCCGTTTTGATCCCGACAACACGCCAATTATCTATAATTAGCCGCGTAACCATACCTTGCAGAATGTCGAGGTTTTCGGTACCCATACAGACGGTTCTAGCCTCTATTCTGTAGCGGTCCATATCTATCTGGGCACGGCTCCCCCTCACAGCAGGCCCCTTCGTTTCGTTCAAAATCCGAAACTGAAGGCCACTTTTGTCGGTCAAAAGCCCCATTTCGCCGCCAAGAGCGTCGAGCTCTTTCACCAGATGTCCTTTTGCAAGCCCGCCTACGGCGGGGTTGCAGCTTGCGGCGCCTATCTGTTCGGCCAAAATAGTCACCATGAGAGTCTTCCAACCCATTCTGGCTGGAGCCCAAGATGCCTCTATGCCGGCATGACCTCCGCCAACTACAATTATGTCATAATTCATACACTTCTCTTTACAGATGCTTTATTTAGGGGCGATTATAGCTTTTTGAGGTTAAAAAAGATATGATAATAAGAATTTAACAACAGGATTGGATATTGCGGGGCAAGATAATCGTCTACTCGGACCAGACAGGTATCGGAAAGATCATAACTCCCGAGAAAAAGAAGTACAACTTCAATGTCGATGAGTGGAACGACTATGAGACAACCCCCGCCGTTGGCCTCATCGTCGATTTCGAACCTGAAGGAATAAATGCCAGAGCAATAGAGACGGCAAACGGCATAGAGCAGACTCTTCAAGACAAAAATACAGATGAAGCATCCTCCGAAAGTCCAAAACATAGCGATACGCAGGCCGAGACAGATGAGAAAAAAGAGGATGATGAAGAGCCGGCATGGTTTATAGAGTATGACCTTGATGTGGAAGCCTGCATCGAAATGCACTTTTCCGACATTCGCAAACGTATAGCCGAAAGCGCTAATCTGCTTGAAGAGAACAGAAGACTCGATTACAGCAGGATGAAAAGGTTTTTAGAGACCGCCTACAACAATCTGATAGAGATTGACCACAGTTTCGAAAACTACGAGCTTGCAGAGACGAGACAGGAGCTTCTGGACGCATATGATACCTACCGCTCATTCAAATCGAGGACCGATTTTATTCAAAACGCCTACGAGCAGGTCTTTTTGAATAAGCAGAGTCGATACAAAGAGCTTCGGGCAAAACTTGAGTTCAACAAGAGCCAGATAGCGAAACTGACCGACACGGCGGCTAACCTCGAGAAGGATGTGAAAGAGAAGAGCAAGCGACTTCAAGCGCTTCCTAGGCAGAGTGAAGAGTATGTATACCTTTTCAACGAAATAAAGGTTTTAAAACGCTCAATGGTAGATGCTATACATGAGATAGCCAAACTCACTGAAGAGAACAGACTCTACATAGAGCTTCTCGACAACTTCTACAAGATGCACTACGACCGCTTCAAAAAGAGTTTTGCGGAGTTTGTCCAAAACTACGACTCAATGATGAGAAAGATACAAGACGTCTTGGCCTACAGGTTTGATTCTCTGATGTGGAAAAAGGCGAACCGTTCCAAACCGATACAGACCTTTTTCGCAAAAGCCGGAATTCATGAAGAGTTCAGTGCGGTAACGTACATGAAGTACTACCTCAAAACTCTCGACAGCTCCAAGCTGAACCAGCAGAACCAAGAGCTTATGGAGCTTATGAACTACCTTGAGTCGCAAACAAAAAAGAGAATCGTATGCATAGATGACGATAGCGAATTTCTTACTACCGTTAAAAGCGCCTTGGGCGAAATCGACAGAGAGATAAAGGTTGTCATATCTACAAGACCGGAAGGGGTACTGCCCGATCTTAAAAATATTCAACCCAACATTCTCATCATCAATCCGACTCTAAGAGGGGTGGATACAGAGTCGGTACTCTCATACGCAAAAAAGTTTGTCAGCGATCTTGAGGTAGCCTTCTTCGCCAAAAAGATAAGCAGAAATCTGCTATTAAAAGCGAAAGAGTTTAATGCGGCTGCCATAATACCGAAGACCCTCAATAAAGAGGAGCTTACGCAGCAGCTTAAGCAGTATATCGAGTAAAGGGGAGAGATGTTCACGGGACTCATTCGAGAAATGGCCAAGGTTATCTCTTATGAAAACAATATTTTGACTCTTGAAGCATCCTACAGACCGGGCTTGGGCGACTCCATAGCCGTCAACGGCGCATGCCTTACCGTAGTTGAAGTGACCGAGAGAGGGTTCGCTCTCGAGCTAGCCGACGAAACGAGAGAGGTGATAGCTCTTGAGAATCTGAAAGAGAGAGTCCATATAGAGCCCGCTATGCGTATGGGGGACCGCTTCGAAGGGCATATAGTGCAGGGGCATATTGATTGTTTAGGGGTCGTAACAAAGATCGATAAGCGCACCAACGGAATCGACTTCTTCATATCGATTCCGAAAGAGTATCTTCTATATATCATTCCGAAAGGCTCCGTCACGGTTGACGGTGTAAGCCTTACCGTGAACGAAGTTGCCGAAGATGGATTCAGACTAACCATCATTCCCCATACTATGAAAGAGACCCTCTTTGGAGCATATAGAGTCGGAAGAAGAGTCAATATAGAGACCGACCTCTTCGCAAGATATGTAGAGAATATTCTGCAAAAAAGAGATGAGGCGAAAAAAATCGGATGGGAGAGGATAGAGCGCTTTCACGCACTATTTTAAGGAGTTTTTATGAGACTATTTTTGGCAAGCTTCGCAACAGTCGACTACTACGACGAGATAAAAAGAGATCTCTCCGGCTACTTCGACGCCAAGTGGGTCGAGCCCAAAAACCTGCACCTTACATGGTTTTTTCTTGGAGAGAGGGCATCTTACGAAGAGATATCGAGCCGACTTCAGCCTCTTAAAATGTTGCCGAGAAATCCGCTTTCGATACAAGGTTTCGGAACGTTCGAAGATAAAGAGCCAAAAATCCTCTTTTTGAAGACATCGACCATTATAAGCACAATCTTCCACCAAAAAGTGGCGGAGCTACTGGGCGAAGAGCCCGCTCAAGAGTTCAAACCCCACGTTACATTGGCAAGAATAAAGAGGCTCCGATCTGACGCCTTTAGGCATATAAATAGGCCTTGGGTAAGCGAACCGCTTGGGGTCATAGAGGCTCCGATATATCTTATAGAGAGCAGGTTGACGCCAAGCGGCCCAATATATATACCGCTAGAGGAGTTTTAGCGTGAAGGGAAATATCTATAAAACAGCGGTGCCAAAGAGCGGCGAAAGCTTCAAACAGCTCTTTGAAAATAGGTATATAAGTATTGAAGAGATTGTAAGCAGCGACTGCTCCGAAGATATTCTCTACGACCAGCCGCACGATGAAGCTATATTTCTTTTGCAAGGAAGCGCAACGCTATGGATTGAGGGCGAAGAGGTGGATATGAGCGCCGGCGACTATCTATGCATAAAAGCGAGGAAGCGGCACAGAGTGCTAAGGTGCGAAAAGGGAACGAGATGGCTCGCTATACACTCCAAGGAGCCGATATGCTAAGACCGAAAGCAGCCGCTCTGCGCTACGACCCCAAAAAAGATGGCGCTCCGAAAGTAGTAGCCTCCGGCAGAGGCGAGGTAGCCCTAAAAATCATCGAGAAAGCAAAAGAGTTCGATATAACCCTTTTCCAGACTGAGGAGATGGCCGAAGTACTCGTAAAA
>JAKIUX010000067.1 GCA_021647345.1 Hydrogenimonas sp. | reverse complement strand
ATGTGAGAGTCCGCAATTATGCTTTCTCCATGGATGGTAACGCCGTTTTCGAGTGTGCAGTCACCGCTGAATGCAGCTCTGGAGTCGATATAGATAGTCGATGGAAGGCGCATCGTGACACCCGCTCTCATCCACTTCTCTTTAATTCTTGACTGCATTATCTCTTCGGCGTGGGCTAGATCGTAACGGCTATTGACACCCTTGAAAGCCTCCTCTTCGACCCAGACCGGAATTATGTGTCTTCTCTCATCTTTTGCCAGTTTGATAATATCCGTAATGTAATACTCCGCTTGAGCGTTGTCGTTAGAAAGAAGCGGGAGATACCTCTGCAGCACATCTTTTTTAAAAAGGTATACGCCCGCGTTCACGGTTTTGATAAGTTTTTGGCTCTTAGTCGCATCCTTCTCTTCCACAATTGCCTGAACTTCGCCATCTTCTACTACGACCCTGCCGTAACCAGAGGGGTTGGGCAGATCGAAGACACTCATTACTATATCCCCCTCTCTCTCAATTAAAGGGTTTAGCGTATCGTGTGTAACGAGGGGCATATCGCCGTTTAGAACAAGTACTTTCTCATGCTTAAAGGGTATGTTCATTACCGCCCCGCCGGTTCCAGGGTATTTTTCGTGATCTTGCAGGGCAAATTTTATATTGTCGAAACTCTTTTCTATCTCCTGCCTGATCCGTTCGGCTTGGTGGTAGAGAACGACGGTTATGTCGTCGCTGACGCTCTGTGCCGCTTTTATTGAGTAGAAGATCATCGGCTGACCGCTGATGGGGTGCAAAACCTTCGGAAGATCCGACTTCATTCGCGTACCTTGTCCGGCCGCCAGTATGATTACGGAGATGCCCATTTAAATCCTCTTTCTATTTTCAGTTATATCATCTGGAATTTTTAAATCGAGCGAATGTTTCGATATTATTATTTGACACTCTGCGGTCGTTGGCCTCATAGATTCGATACAGAGCTTCAAATAGCGAAGCCTCGCAACTTTAGAACACTCGATTGTTTATGGGATTTTAACTCAATAAAGATTAAAATGTCCCAAATTTTGGCCCTTTATAGAGTTGCTATTTATATTTGTAAACAATAGGCCGATATAGTTTCACGAGAATATAGTTCAATATATTACGAAAATAATCAGGAGTCTCGATGGACCTCGGTAGTGTCATCGGTTTGGTATTGATTTTAGGCTTGCTTTTTGGTGCAATGGCTATGGGTGTCGGTGTGGGAGCGTATATAGATATACCCTCCGTTCTAATCGTTATAGGCGGTTCGATCGGCGCACTTCTTGTAGCCTTCAAAATGGAGCAGATGAAGAATTTCGTCAAAATCTTCATGATAGCTATCAAACCGCCACAGGAAAATGTTCCAGAACTCATTAAGAAATTGGTAGAGTACTCTACCCAAGCACGCCGCGACGGTATACTCTCTTTGGAGGCGGCGGCCAACAACGAAGAGAACGAGTTTCTTAAAAAGGGGCTCTCGATGGCTGTGGACGGAAATGAACCGGACACTATAAGAGAGCTTCTTGAGATAGAGATGGAGCAGACGAGCGAAAGACATAAGGCGAATGCCGCCATTTTCGACCAGTGGGCGGGCCTTGCCGGAGCGATGGGGATGATTGGAACTCTAATCGGGCTTGTCGCGATGCTTTTGAATATGTCTGATCCCAGCGCTATAGGCCCTTCGATGGCGGTTGCGCTTCTTACAACAATGTACGGGGCTATGATAGGAAATATCTTCGGTACCCCGATCGCTAATATTCTAAATATTCGCGATGCCGACGAAAATCTTGTACGCACGATCATTCTTGAGGGTATTATGTCGATTCAAGCTGGAGACAACCCGAGAACGCTTGAAGCGAAGCTTCTCTCATTCTTGCCGCCAAACGAGCGCGTAAGTCAGTTTGAGTAGGTGAAAGATGGGTAAAAAGAAGTGTCCCGAGTGTCCAAAATGTATGCCGGGATGGCTTGCGGCGTTCGGTGACCTTATGAGTCTTTTGCTATGCTTCTTTGTTCTGCTTCTTTCGATGTCAACTATGGACGCTAAAAAGCTTGAGGAGGCTATCGGCTCTCTGGCAGGGGCTCTTTCGGTACTTGAGGGCGGAGAGCGCTCTGAGCTTGAAGAGAGAAGAATGGAGAGCGGTACGGGCGGCGGCGCTGCGGCTACATCGCCGACTGAAATTCAGACTTCTCAGCAGTCTCAACCGCAGATGGACAACCAAATAAGCAAGATGATGATGCAGCTTCAATCTCTAAAAGATGAGATGAACGAGATCATGATGAGTCAAGGAGCTACGCCGGCGGTTTTAGAGGAGTCTGAAAAGGGTTTTCTCTTGAGATTGCCTGCTGAGCTTCTTTTTAAACCGGGTGAAGCTAAAATTGACAATATGGATGCTATACTATTCCTCAAAAGAATCGCCATGATTATCGGTAAGCTTCCAAATACGCTGCAAGTAAACGTAAGAGGGCATACCGACAACGTTCCACCGGGGGCTGGAAGTCCATTTAGGGATAACTGGGAGCTCTCTGCGGCAAGAGCCGTTTCGGTCGTCAAGGAGCTCATTAGAGACGGAGTCGACCCTAAAAGGCTCTCTGCCTGCGGAAATGCGGAGTTCAAACCGGTTGCAACAAACGCAACTCCCGAGGGGCGTGCTAAAAACAGGCGAGTAGATCTTTACTTCTTCTCGAATGAACCGGAACTTGAGAAGAGTGCAAGAAAAGGAATTTTGGATGCAAAACTGCCGGCCGCACCTTAACGATGCGTAGAGTAGCTCTGTTTCTGCTCATTCTATCATCACTGCCGATCTTTGCCGCGGTAGACATACCTACCGTAAACCTCTCCCTATCGGCTCCTGCTGAGCCCAAAGATCTGGTCAACACCCTCAATATTGTTATAATTCTAACACTTCTTGTTCTTGCGCCATCCCTTGTATTGGTGATGACAAGCTTCATAAGGCTAATTGTCGTTTTCGCTTTTTTAAGACAGGCTCTTGGCACCCAACAGACTCCACCTACACAGCTGCTTGTATCTTTAGCCCTCGTAATAACCCTATTTATCATGGAACCTATTGGAAAAGAGGCTTACGAAAAGGGTATAAAGCCCTATATGGATAAAAAGATCGGTTACGAAGTAGCCTTCGAAGAGACTATAAAACCATTTAAATCTTTTATGCTAAGAAATACGAGAGAGGCCGATTTGGCGCTCTTTTACCGAATAAGAGGCCTTTCTAACCCCGCTACAGAAGCGGAAGTCTCTCTTACAACCCTCCTTCCGGCTTTTATGATAAGTGAGCTTAAAACCGCTTTCGAGATCGGGTTTCTTATATTTCTTCCCTTTCTCGTTATCGATATGGTGGTCAGTTCTGTGCTTATGAGTATGGGTATGATGATGCTGCCTCCGGTTATGATATCTCTTCCTTTTAAGATACTCATATTCGTGCTTGTTGACGGATGGCATCTTCTTGTAGGCAATCTGGTGGAGAGCTTCAAGTGATCTGCAGACATTTTGGCGAGTGCGGCAGTTGTACGCTTTATGATATCGACTACAGTGAGCAGATAGAACAGAAAGTTAGAAGGCTTGCCGAAATGGTAGCCCCATTTTTTAAAGGTGAAATATCATATTTTGAGTCTGATAAAGAGCGTTATAGAGCAAGAGCCGAATATAAGATATATAAAGAGAGCGACTCTGTATATTACGCTATGCGAGATATTAAGAAGAGGGGCTTTGTGATGTTGCACGAGTGCCCTATGGTCTCCATAGCTATAGATAAAAGAATGTGGAGACTGCTTTATATTGTAAATAGCGATGCAGAGCTTAAAGAGAAGCTCTTTGGAGTCGAATTTCTCTCAACCACTGCAGATGAGCTTTTGATAACAATGCTATATCACCGAAAACTCGACAGTAGCTGGCAGAAGAGGGCGAAAGAGCTTGAGAGCGAGCTTGATGCCAAAGTTGTAGGCAGAAGCAGAAAACAGAAGATCGTTTTGAGCGAGGAGTATGTAACAGAGAGAGTTAATGTCGGAAATAGAGTCTACATTTACCGCCACTACGAACAGAGCTTCACCCAGCCTAACCCGAAAGTAAACGAGAAGATGATCGGTTGGGCTATGCAGAGCGCCCAAGAGTATGGATGCGGCGATCTGTGTGAGCTTTATGCCGGTGCAGGAAATTTCACTATACCTCTCTCTACACTCTTTGAAAGGGTGATAGCCACGGAGATCTCGAAACGCTCCATAAAGGCGGCCCTTGAAAATTGTCGACTAAACGGAGTGAAAAATATCAGGTTTGTAAGGATGAGCAGTGAAGAGTTCACGGAGGCTCTGGAGCAAAAAAGAGAGTTCAATAGACTAAAAGGTGTAAATCTCGACTCTTTTAATATCGGGACTATTCTTGTAGATCCGCCGAGAGCCGGGCTTGATGATGATACGAGAAGCCTGATATCAAGATTCGATACCATCATCTATATATCTTGTAACCCGGAGACTCTAGTTAGAGATCTGCAAGAGCTTACAAAGAGCCATAGAGTTGTTAGAACGGCACTTTTCGACCAGTTTCCATATACAAACCATATGGAGGCTGGAGCAGTGCTTGTTAAGTTATGAGTATTTAGCCGGTTACTCTCCGCCGGAAGGCAAGCCGTTGGCTCTCCAGTCGAATATGTAGCCTCCTTCAAGGTTGTAAACGTTTTCGAATCCGTTTTTGGCCAGTTTTTCAGCGGCATATATAGATCTTTCTCCGCTTCTGCAGATCACAATAATCGGTTTTTGAAGATCGCCTCCCGCAGCTTTTTTGACCTCTTCGACAAACTTCGGGTTCTCATCCATCATAGGACGGTACGTCTTCTTTACATGGATAGACTTAGACTTTTTTTTCTCGACTTCGGCCACTTTTAGGCGTGTATTTAGAGGCGGTAGGTCGATACGGACGAAGAATATAGGTATATTTAGCGAACCAGCCGCGTGTCCTACATATAAAAACTCCACAGGGTCCCTTACATCTATAAGAATGGCTCCATCCTTTTTGATCATCTCAGCAGCCTCTTTAGCCTCTATATCGTCGCTGTAATCGCCGTCGGCCGCCCATAGGTTTAAGGAGACAAGAGTTGTCAAAATAAGAAATATAGCTTTTTTTGTCACAGAAAACTCCTTTGTTTAAGTAAAAATAAGCTGTTTGAGCAGTAGAGTTTTTTCAGGGAGCTCAATCATTAAAATAAGGTAGGAAGTGAAACTTCCACTCTTTTTGTAATATTCAACATCAATCATTCAAAATCTAAATTCTACTACCCATTTTTATAAAGCTCTATTAATGGTCGGCATTAGATCAGCTTCTAAAAGATCGAGAGGAGTAGTTAACAATGAGAATGATTATCAACACTATTGACAACTTGAAAAGATTGCTCTATAATCACCCAAAAAGTTATGGAGGCTCTCTAAGTGAAACCTTTGACGGAGTGCAGTATCGGTTGCGAAGGCAGAATTGTCAAGATAAAAGCGAAAGATCCAATCAAGGGGAGGCTCTTCTCTTTAGGGTTGGCTAAAGGAAGCGAGATAAAGATACTTGATCATACGCTTGCCAAGCAGACTTGGGAGGTAGAGAGCGACGGGACCAAAATAGCTCTTAGAGAAGAGGAGGCGGCCTCTGTCTATATGGAGCCCAAAGGGAGCTGCGAGTGAAAAAGATAAAGGTAGCCCTTGCCGGTCAGCCTAATGTCGGCAAATCTTCCATTATAAACTCTATGACGGGTGCTCGTTTGCATGTTGGAAACTTTTCAGGTGTAACCGTAGAGAAGAAAGAGGTCTTCATAGAAAGAGACGGTTATGAGATAGAGATAGTCGATCTTCCCGGTATCTACTCTCTAAACGCCTACACTCCTGAAGAGCAGGTAGCGAAAAAATTTTTATATAATGAAGATTACGATCTTGTAGTCAATGTGGTAGATGCTAATACGCTTTCAAGAAATCTGATCTTCACATTCCAGCTTATGGATATGCAAAAAAAGATGATCCTTGTCGTCAATATGATCGACGAAGTAGAAAAGCAGGGCGGAAAAGTAGATAAAGAGAAGTTGGCGGAGCTGCTTGGAATTCCAGTAATTTTAACATCAGCCAAAGAGCAAAGAGGTGTAGATGA
>JAKIUX010000066.1 GCA_021647345.1 Hydrogenimonas sp. | reverse complement strand
TATGCAGACAAATCGTTTGATTTCATAATTAAACAACCTCCGGTAGCAGTGCAATTGCTCGATGCAGCAAAGTTAAAAAAAGGATCGCCAGAACCACATGTTACTAAAGTGGCGTCGGTATCCTGGGATCAAGTTAAAGAAATTGCCGAAGGCAAAATGGTTGACTTGAATTGTTTTACTGTTGAATCAGCAATGAAAATGATAGCAGGAACAGCAAGAAGTATGGGAATTGTAGTTAAGGGTGAATTCCCTTCTAATTAAAAAAGGGGAAAGAAATGGCAAAGTTGACTAAAAAGCAAAAAGCTTTAAAAGAAAAAGTTGAAATAGGTGTAGCGTATGATATTGCTGAAGCATCTAAACTTGTTAAGGAAACAGGTGTAGCTAATTTCGATGCATCAATTGATTTTGCAATACGTTTAGGAGTTGATCCACGTAAAGCAAACCAAATGGTACGAGGTGTAGTTACGCTTCCTCACGGAACTGGTAAAAACACTAAGGTATTAGTATTATGTACTCCTGATAAAGAACAAGAAGCTAAAGATAATGGAGCCGACTATGTTGGTCTTGATGAATATATTGAAAAGATTCAGGGCGGTTGGACTGATATTGATGTAATTGTTACTATGCCTTCGGTAATGGGAAAAGTTGGAAAACTTGGTCGTATTTTAGGACCAAGAGGACTTATGCCAAATCCGAAAAGTGGAACAGTAACAATGGATATTGGAAAAGCTGTAGCTGAAGTAAAAACAGGTAAAATTGACTTTAAAGTTGATAAATATGGTATAATTCATGCTTCCATTGGTAAAGTATCTTTTGATAAAGAAAAGATTTCTGAAAACGCCAGTGAATTATATAGAAATATTATTAAATTAAAGCCAACAGCTGCGAAGGGAACATATGTAAAGAGTTTATATATCTCGAGCACTATGGGTCCTGGAATCAAAGTGAGTTTTTTCAGCTCGTTTACGGCCATTGAGAGGTTGAGTCCCAAAGCGTTCAGCATATGCTCTATGGCGTAACGGTCGATCTTAATTCCAAACTCTTTGGCTTTTTGCTGTAAAATAGATGCGGCTTCGTTGAGATTGGGCGGAAAAAACCTGACATGCTGAGCTTCGTTTTTGGGTAAGAAGTGGGTAGTCATGCTTTTGAAATCGCTGCCGGCATAGGCGTATATGAGGTAGCTGTTTTCGTTTCTGGCAGCCAGTTCTATCAGATAGCCAAGCTCCTTTTTCGGTATCTTTTTGTCACTCTTTATAAGAAGCAGATTCAGATCTCCAAAGAGGGAGCTTTGGCCAAGATACTCTTTGGCTCTTTTGAAGTCATACTCATCGTAGTATAGTTTTAGCATGGAATCTTTCGCTCCGACTATCTCTACGACTCTATCGATAGACTCATCTATGTAGTACTCATTGTCGCCGTAGAGCATAAGAGATTTAGGAATCTTTCTATCTCTTAAAAGGGTGTCGAAATCCCGTTTATACACTCTGCTCCTCCAGTAGATGACTTCTTGCTTGTACAATGACGAAGATTTTTGCCTGGGCGAGGTGGACAATATTGACTTTGGCCTCCACTCTGTCGAAAAGCAGCAGATCGTTTCGGTCGCAAAAGATACGCATACCCTCTATATCACGATCTGTTGTCGCCGCCGGTATCTGGCCGGCTTCCACAACTACCGCATGAAGCGGTATCTCTTTGTGGCTATGGGCCCATCTGGCATATTTACGTGCCGTAAAATCCCATTCGACCCTGGTCGCCTCTCTTTCGAGTTCGCTTACTCTTATGCAGAGAGGCTCTATATTTCTTAAGATATAGTCGCTTCTCTTTTTGTCGCCGGAAAGTAGCGCTTTCAAAAGACGATGCAGAGTCAAGTCCGAGTATCTGCGTATGGGCGATGTAAAATGGGTATATCGTTCAAAACCTAAACCGAAGTGGCCGACATTTTGCGCACTGTAGTTCGCCTGTTTCTGAGTCTGTATAATGAGTTGGTCCACATAGGGTTCTACGCCCAGCCTTCTTGCCTCTTTTTGCAGCGCCGATACAAGAGAGTGGAAATCTTCCGTGCTCTCCTCAACATATATTCCAATTTTTCCAAGCTCGTCAAGAAGCTTATCTATGCGCTCCTCTGATGGCGGTTCATGGACTCTGAATATTCCATAGTCGAAGTGTTCCGCTGCCGCTTTGTTGGCAAGAAGCATACAATCTTCTATAAGAGCGTGAGACGGAGTCGACTCCTCTATGCGGGTAGAGAGGAGATTCTGCTGCTCGTCAAGTTCCATGCGAATCTCTGTAGAGCGAAAGTCGAAACCTTTTTCGAGCCGCTTTTTTCGAAGAGCATCCGTTATCTTTTTGAGCTTGAATATGAAAGTGAGGGTCTTAAGATCTTCAGGGGGCGAACTTTCAAGACCCTCATTGAAGTATCTGTCGATTTCCTCGTAGTTGTAGCGCCTTTTAGAGCGAATAACCGCTTCGAAAAAGGAGTGGTTTTTCACCTCAAGGCTCTCTCTATCAAGCTTTAGTTTGCAAACATAGGCGAGACGATCTACATTTGGCTTCAAAGAGCATATGTTTTCGCTCAGAGCTCTTGGAAGCATAGGTATCGATTTATGGGGAAAATAGATGGAGAAGCCTCTGCTTTTGGCCTCTTTGTCGATGGCGCTATCTGGTGTTACGTAGCTGCTGACATCGGCTATAGCGACATATAGGGTGTAGTTTTTGTCGTCCCAATATATAGCGTCGTCAAAATCTTTGGCGTCGACAGGGTCTATGGTGCAAAAAGGAAGTTCTCTTAAATCGATTCGTTCAGGATAGAGTGAAGCGTCCACCTCATCTGCCCAGCTTTTCGCCTCTTTCTCCGCCTCTTGGCTGAAGAACTCCTTTTTATTGAAAATAGCAAGAGAGATCTTCTCATCGACAGCAGGGTCATCCAGACTGCCCAGAATAGCGGTTATCTCAGATGTTCTGTTGTCTACTTGAAAAACGGTATGTTCCGAAAGATCGGCTATGGAGCTTTTAAGTTCCATCGGCAGGTCGGTTTTTATATGAAAAGGCATAAGTCCAGATTCGGTACGCTTAATATAGCCTACCGAGTATACAAAAGCGGGCTGAACCACTTTAACAACTTTGGCAGAGGGTCTGCCGCTTTTTCCAAAAAGACGCCTTGCAATTACGTAGTCACCGTTTTTGGCACCGTACAGATTTTTCGGCTCGATCAGAAGGTCTCTCCCTTCGGCTCCTATCATCTCTAAAAATGCGGTACCGGACGGAAGAAGGTTCACTGTACCGGCACGATATTTGCCGTCGAGTTTCACGGTTTCGCCAACCTCTTTTACAATATGCTCTCGCAGCAGCTCTTCAAGAAGCGGTAGGAACTCTTTTTCTATATCGCTTTTTAAAGATCCTTTTGAGATTCTGGTCAGAAAGGCTCTCATTTAGAGATTTTCTCTATAGCCTCGTGCAGTGTTTCAGCTTCGAGCCCGTAGCTATCTGCCTTTTCGTAAGCTGACTGAAGAGACTCTTCGCTCAGGGGTCGGAGCAGAGGTGTCGCCTCTTTTACAACAGAGAGTATCTCGACGTGACGCCGTATATTTTCGGGTGCCTCTTCAGGACGCTCTATGAAGCGGAGCATTGAAACCATTGCATCGTGAAACTTCCACTGCTTGAACATAAGTGCGGCTATCCATTCGCTTGTAATATCCAAAAACCTCTTTTCAACCTTGGCGATCTCTTCTGCTGTTTTGGCATTTTTGATCTCTTTGCCGAAAGAGCCGCTCTTTCCTTCCTCTTCCAGAACGGCTGAAGATACTACTTTGCCAAGCTCCATAAGCAGAGAAGTCGTCATCATCTCCGCCTTGTGGGTTGCTACCTGCTTTTTACCCCAATGCAGTGTCAAAGAGTTTTGAAGAGCCGATACCTTCAGCAGTTGAGATTGGCTGACACCGTATGGCGATAGGTTTATGGGAAAACTCTCTCTAATTGCATAGGAGATGGCAAAACCCTGTATAGTTCCCATTCCAAATAGCGCCACAGCTTGATCTATAGAGGTTATCTGGCGGCTGAAACCGTATAGCGGAGAGTTGGCCGCTTTTAGTATATCGGCTGTAAACATTGGATCCTCTTTGACTATAGGAACCAGCTCCTTTATCGTGCCGTTGGGATCGTCGCAAATTTGACGAACTCTATTTACGCTTTCAGGCAGAGGCGGAAGCGACTTAATTTTTCTCAATACTTTTTCTACCATAAACACTCTCCGACAATTTAAAAGTTTCCGATGGGTCAGGCGCCGTTGTAAACTTTACTTAATGTTGACTTGAACCTTGAAGATTCAAAGCTCCGAAAAAGCTCTTCATCGGACTCGATGGTGTAGAAAAGCTTTTTGGAAGGATCTTATACGCTATGATAGCATAGGAGCTCTTTTAGAGCGCTTTTGAAATTTAGTTTTCGATAGCTTTGGCTCCATCTATTTCGATAGCCTTTTTTCTGCTCTTATGCACTTCATCTAAAAGTTTATCCAACAGTGCAAATAGCTCTTTGCTTGCCTCTTCTATGTGTCTGAAGTTCTCTATTATCTTTCCTTCTGCTTCGAGCCGGCGATCTTTCCCATCTATAAATTTAAGGTTTTCAAGCATCAGTGAGTGGACGGTTTTGTGAGGTTGCTCAATTTTCGTGAAACTTGGAGCCTTTCCGAATCGCTCACTACCGACTCCGAAGTACCATTTTCCAAGTGTGCAGTTTTTGTCGTCTACAAACTCTTCATCTGTTTTTCCTTCCACTAGGGCATTGTATCCGTCAGACTTGAATATTATATGGTCGATCTTTGTCGAAATAAAGAAGACTTGATCGCCCATACCCTCTATAAGCTCCGACATCTCCTGAGCCTCTTTGTCAAGTCTTTGCATCATACTCTTGAAATCCTCTACAGAATTTGAGACATCTGCGGCAACATTTGTCATATCCTCCGACATCTGCATTATGGAGCCGGCCTCTTGCTTCATACTGTTTATAGAGACATTTATCTCGCTTGTGGCTTTTTGGGTTCTTTCAGCCAACTTTCTAACTTCGTCGGCGACCACCGCGAAACCTCTGCCGTGCTCTCCCGCACGAGCCGCCTCAATTGCCGCATTAAGTGCCAGCAGATTTGTCTGATCTGCTATATCTTTAATGAGGTCCACTACCGATGTTATGTCATTGCTCATGGCGTTTAGCCTCTCTATGGAGCTGTTTGAGTCGTTTATCTGGGTTACAAGAGAGTTGAGTCTGACAAGTATAGATTCGAGCCGCTCTATACTATCAGAAGATTGTTTACTCGTATTTTTTGTTGTTCGCAAAATCTGTCCAATATCATCCATCAATCGAGATATCTCGTTCTGCATCAAAGAGAGCCCCTCTCCAACATCTCCTATAGCGTGGATTTTGGAGGTAAAATTGATGATCTGCTGCTTTTTGTGCGACTCTTTCATAGCCTCTATACCTGTTTGAACCATATGGATGGCCGTAGCGAAATCTCCCCTCATGCCTTCATCGCTCAGCTTTTTACTGAAGTCTCCTTTTGAGGCCAGATCTACAGAGCGGTTTATGCGTTCGGTAAGACTCCTTACGGTTGAGACAAATGAGTCTATAAGCTTTGTAATATCATCAAGTTCGTTTCGGCTCGTATGTCTGCGCTCTACCTTTACCGAGAGATTCCCGTTGTTTATCTGTTCTATAATGTCTGTAAGTCTGCGTATAGAAAGAACAATCGAGCTTGTAACGCTTTTTGAAATATAGCCTATAAACGCTATAGTGAGCAAAGATAGCAGCAAGATCACAATAAGCTCCGTCAACGCACCGCTCTTAACCTCTTTTGAGCGCTCCGTTATCTGCTGCTGGATGAAGCTCTCCATCTTCTTTAGACCGTTTATCTTTTTCGTTATGGTTTTGAACCAATATGGTGCATCCACACCGAAATCGCTCTCTCTATTTAAGGCTATCTCTCTCATCCGCTGAACTTCGGCAAATGCCGGATCTGACTTAATGGATGCGTAGTACTCTTTAAGATTTTTGTCGGCTGTTGCTTCAAAAAGGTGAAAAAGTGCTTTTTGCTGAGCCAGTACAGAAATAAATTTTGCGTAAAGAAACCTGTCGAATCTATCTTTGGAAAATACTCCTGATAGTATGGCTCTTTCTATTCCGGCACGCTCTTTTGCGCTTGTAAA
>JAKIUX010000065.1 GCA_021647345.1 Hydrogenimonas sp. | reverse complement strand
TGAGGTAAAATATAGGTCCAAATCGCGATCAAACGATGAGAGCCTCTCTTGCCAAGGTTTCCAGATCTTTTTACGGCCGCTATGTCGCAAATATAAACCTTTGTGACGACTAAAATCCTCTAATGTTACGGTTTTATTCTCTACAATAGTGAGCATAAAGCGGTCAATGCGTGCACGAAAAGGCTCTATAACATCGGACGCAAGAGCGTAGTGATCTCTAAACGGCACATGCAAAAACCCTATGGATGGCTCAAATCCGGCTGCTATCAAGCGCAACGCTATATAGTTGTAAGCCTGCATATAGCCGAATGAAAGCAGCGCATTAAGCGGGTCTTGCGGCGGCCTTTTGGAGCGCTTTTGTTTATGCCATACCTTAGGTGCGCGCTGAAAAAAGCGCTTAAAATAGTCACGACTAAAACTCCCTTCAATGCCGCGCAGCTCTTCTAAGCTTTTAGCTTTGCTAATGCGCTCAAAAATCTCATCGCTTTGGGGTTCGCCCCACACCTGTTTGGCAACACGCAGCTTTTCTTCAATAAAAAAACGGGCAACCGGAAACGGATTGTCTCGCATCGTCGCATACTGAGCAACTTTTAGCTCGCTATTTTTAGCAAAAGGGGCATAGATAGTTACAGATTTTCCACGCGCATTCGCAAGCAAAACAGTTACACCCTCATGGGCAATCTTTATTAGATCGTGACTTTTTAAGGCAACGTCTCCGTACACAATTAAAGAGTCAATCAGCCGTAAAGGAATTCGCCTGTTGTCTATACGAACGCAACGTGTATCAAACTCCAAACGCTCTATTTTAGTATCTACCACCGCAAAACTCATACAACAATCACTCCTTCCTCAAGCGATAAAAAGCTCCCTTTTCCCAGGATTATAGGCTCCCCTTTAAATGGAATAATATTAACCTTATCGCTTTCATTATCTATCTCGCTTTTAAGCTCATCTATAAGAGTTGCCAATGCCGCCATATCAAGCGGTGCCTCAACCGCACTTTTTTGGCCGCTAAGAGCATAAGAGTATGCGATTTTTCGTACTTTTGCCAAGCGTTTTTCATCAACTATATCGTATGAAATCAGATAGTACCTCACGCTCATACCCTTTCTTATGCTTCTGTTTGCGTCTAAAACCTCGCTTAGAGGTCAACTTGAGAACAAATTCCCATAGTCTGGCGTTTTATAATCGCAGCCTTGTGATAATTGTGCAGCTTAATGCTTTTTTCTATTTTTTTAAAAATCATAACTGTTTAAGTGGTCGTTTAATGACCATTTCATATACTTTTGGTATGAAACCTGAAGAGAAGATAGTTATCTACCTTAAACACCTGCATCAACAAGGCCTAATAGACCCATACGATGAAGCGCTACAAGATGAACTTGACGGGCTTGGAGCCAAACAGATAGGACGAGACTTAGAGACACTCTCTAATATGCTTGAGGGTATAAAAGCTATTAAAAAGGGGCGGCGAAAGGTGTATCGCCTCATTAAGCCGATAGATATCTTTTCAGAAATGTTTCGTAATAACTTTAAACTTGGAATGCTTTTTGAGATGGCAAGAGATGGTATGCAGGAGATTATAGAGGAGTGGAACGAGATAGCACACAAAGAGCATAAGCCGTATATGTTTTTCAATATCCCGTTTGAAGATATTGATACTATTGAAAACAACCAAAACTTCATATCTCTTAAAAACGCTATTGAGCGAAGAGAGTATCGTCATATCGACCTTAAAGGGTATAACCCAAAGAGCTTTAAAGATGTTAAGCCCGTCAAGCTCCTCTTTAGTGAAGGAAATTGGTATGTTGCTTATGTTGACGGCAAAGATCTTCGCATAAGCCGCATCGCCTTTATAGATAAGGTCTCATACAGCTGCAAATCGCAAGCCTATCAGCCATCAAGCGTCAAGCAGTACCTAAATTGGCTAAAAAACGGCTACCAAAACCCATTTAGTCGCTATGGAATCCCAAGTAAAACGGCTACTCTTTATGCCAAACCAAATATAGCACACTACTTCGATGAGGATATGAAGAAGTTTTTTCCTTCGCAACAGTTTATTGAAAAAGAGGCAAACGGCGGTGTACGCTTTAGCATTCGCTATACACAAGAGATGGAGATACTACCCTTTGTGCAGCGCTGGATGCCCGATTTGCTTATCGAAAGCCCCAGTGAGCTTAAGGAGGCGTATAGATTAAAACTAAAAGAGGCAATCGGCGGCATTAACGGTCACTAAACACCGCCTTGAGCTTGTCGGCCCCATTTTTTGCGCTGTAACGTTTCGGATAGATCTCTTTTAGCGATTTTATAGCGCTGCTTATTTGCGATGCTATATCTTTGGATGTTTTAGCATTGGAAAAAGCGTGCGCGGAAATATTTCGCAGCTTATCTACATTATATAAAATTTCTGAAAGTTTTTTACATTCTGGTATCTTTACCTTCATGCAATCATCCATCTTTTTTTTCAGGCAGTTGCGGCGTTGGTAGATGCCGGCTTCTCTTTTTTTGCCCCTTTTATCTACATAGTGATTGCACTCTTCAATTTTTAGCTCTTCATCCAAAAAGGCTACTATTGATTCATACAAAGTTGTTATCGCATGCAGAGTAATATCTTTGCTAAGCAGAAACTCACTCCAAAAAAGCAGCCTTTGCGATTCATGCTCTTTATAGCATGACAAGATCTTATGAAGCTCTTTAGCCAGCGCTTCAAGATGTGATTGCAAAAACGCGAAACTCGATTCGTTTTTATTGTTTTTTATCCATTCAGATAGCTGCTTAGCATGCTCGATAGCTTTGTCAAAATGGTTATCGAAAATCGCCGCCGAGAGCGAATGAAGATGGCTAATAAACTCAGCATAAAGCGCATCATCTATCACAACATCATCTACAACAAGCAGTGTAGCAAGAAAGGTGTTGACAGTACGTGCCATATCGGTCATCTCATCATACTTTTTAAGCGAAACAAAAACAAATGAACACGGTTTTAGAGACGGGTTGCAGCCGCTCTCGTCAATTTGCGCATAATAGATATCTTTGGGCCGTTTACTTAAACTTTTTGAAAAACTAAGCCCAAGCAGCGCTCCAAAAGAGAGGCTTCGAAAACTTTGAGTAAGATCGACGACATCCCCCTCTTGCGTCTGCTCTATCGTTACCTTAAAAACCTCATCGAGACTATTTTCGTTAACCTCTACAAAAACGTAACTCCCGATATATTCGCCCAATACCTCTTTGGTTTTATGCGTACCAATTAGGGTCACATCCTTCTTATCGATAGAAAAATGCGCCTTAATCGCTTCAAACGAAAAGTATGTTTCATATTTTTTGTTTTCAATTTGATAACTATGACGATACTTTGGAGGTGTCGCTCCCAATGTAGCTATAAGTCTCATCTTTGCTCCAGCGATAACGCAAACTGCTCAAACTCTTCTTTGCTCAACGGTATGTAAAGTCTACTCTCTTTTCCCTTTTGGACACGGTTGAGTTCGTTTAATAAACCGCGTAGATGCTTTGCGTCGTAAGCAAAACGCTCTTTGGTGCGCCGCTGCATCATCCCAAGCACGCCGATGATTTCGCTGCGTGTGCAATCTTTGCGAAGCAAACAGAGCCCAGTATCGACTTTACGCCCCTCTACATCAAAAAAGAGGCGAACCTCATCTTCATCGTGCAACATATCGCGATATGCCAAAAAGGCAAGTACTCCAAGCGCTACAGCAAAAGAGATGTCAAGGTTGCTCCAAAAACTCCAAAGTGCGCTATCGGCGCCCAAACCGTATCGAATAGCTAATCCTACGATAGTTAAAAGAACAAAAATAGCGATCGTTAAGTTAAAACTTTTCATAAATACTTCCTAAAGCGCACATGCTCAAAAATAGAGCGTCTTATAACTTTGCCGCCATCTACATACTCCTTGACTTTTCGCTCCGTTGTGGCATATATGGGTGTGCCCTCTAACTCTTTGATAAACCTAACCATATGACAAGTAGCGCCGAAATCGCCCTGTATAAGCGCTATATCGCCTTTGTTGAAATTCTCTTTTAAGTACACCTTTAGCGGTGCAAGATAGTTGGCAATATTTTCAATATCGGGCGGTATATTGCTCCAGAGCATCTGCAGTTTATGAGGCAGCGGTTCGAAACAATCGACTTTAAACATCGTGTATGCATCACTCTTCTGATGCGGAGTAAGGGTGTGCGAAAAGAGTAGGTAGAGCTTTTTCATGCTATTTCACACACAACCCATCCAAATGGCAGAAGATTCTCGTTGCTATTTTCGTTTGAACCAAACAACCATGTCGTCGTCTCCTGATCGAGATTCTCCCATCTATTCGGTTTTCTCTTTGGGCCGCCCCCGCTAACTTTAACACCAATTTTCCTCATACCGTCGATCGTAACCGCTCTTGCCTGCGAATGCCGCCCTACTCTAATTAGAAACTGATTCTCGTTTAGACGAAAATCTTTATATTTTTCATAGAAGGCATCGCTAAAATATTCATTCGTCCACTCTTTGACAATCTTGCCCTTAAATTCCGCCTCTGAGCTAAACATTTGCCTAAAGATCGGCAGGTAATGATCGTTACAAGCTTTTTGCACCATTTTTATATCTAAAGGATATTTCTTATTCGGGTTTCTCGGATCGAGCATATAGTCTCGTATGCCGATCTTTGTCTTAAAACTGCTTTGTACTTTGGTGTTGGAGTAGATTGTCTCTACAATTGTTTTAGGGCCTTGATTGTCATCTTCGAAACGCTCTTTATTGAGTGCATAGCCGATCATCGCATAGCTTTTAAGAGCTATAGCGTCTGATATGGAGAGATTTTTAAAGAGGTTATGCGTCGGATTTTTATTTTCAAACAAATCTCTTTGCAGACTTTGACTCCGTTTAAAAAGCATCTCTTGAAAAGCGGTCGATATAGCTCCCTTAAGCGAACTGCCGGGGATGTATACCCTATGAGTGTTTGGCTGCCGAATCGTCTTTTGTATTTGGAAGCGGTTGAATACTTTTTTCACACTTGTTCGACGTCCTCCCTCGCGCTGAACCGTGCGGCCAACTTTCTCGTCATAGGCTTTTTGAATACCTTTGATAACCTGAACTTTATGTGTGGCAGCCTCGATCGCTATCTTTTTATATATCTTTACCACCCGATGAATCGCAAACAGAGAATCAGATGCCTTTGACTCCACCGCATCCAAAAACGCTTGTTTGCCTTTAGCGTCCAATCTTTTAAAAAACTCCATCTCATCAAATTCATAGAGATAGCCGTTGTCGATTACGAAATTGGTCGGCTCATAAGCCTCCCCTGTTCCAATATGTATCGGTGTCAAAGCTTTTAATGTAACTTGATACTGCTTCATTGCGCCTCTCCTATGGGTACGGCAATTGCGTATCCTTGGTGAACGGCATCGGTATAAAAATCCGATACTCCCGTTATCGCTTGGCCGATATAAGCTTTTTCAAAAAAAGAGTCAAAGCGCACCACGCTTCCGCAAGAAGCCAAAAGCAGCGGCCGTTTAAACGCTTTTTTGTAGGCTCTGTCGGCACCAAATTTTCCAAAGCGCACAAAAGGTTCGCCATAGATCTCTATAGCCGGAATCTTCTTAGCGCAAAAGCTAGAAAGGGCCATAACATATTGGCTTCGATTTGTTATCTTGACCTCAATAAACTCGCCGCACTCAAATCGCCCTTTTCCGATCGTAGCATTTTTACCGTAGCCGCTCTCTCCGACAAATCTCAACGCCTCTTTAATCTCCTCTTTGCCTATCTGCGTCTCGTCAATAAGCAGATAGATTTCACGGCTGCCAAAACTAAGCTCCTCTTCTTCATAAGGCGCAAAGCGACCATCTGCACTTGTCATAAACGTTTTGTAGTTAAGCGAATTATGCATAGTGTATAGCGTTTTGGTATCGCTACCAATCTCTTTATCGCTTCTTGCTTTGGCAAACTCCCCTTTTTGCAGCTCATCTAGGGTTAGCCAAAGTTTTTCTCTATTCTCTTTCTTCTGTCTCGGCGACTCCCCAAGCATAAACGAGGGCATTTTAGGCTTAGGAAGATAGCCTACGGCAAAGGCATCAGAGACTATTAGAAACGGTCTCTTGCCATAAAGACTTAAAAGCTCGTTCAGTCGCTCCTCTCCTCTGATAAAACGCAGCGCCCAACAGATCTGCCCAAACAGAGTATCGCCATGCAGCGGAGTGCCAAATCTTGAAAGCGGTGTAATTGTCGCCTTATAGAGCCTCATCATTCGGTCCAGTTATCTTTGTTGCTAAAGCGCACTCTGCCGTATCCGCGACTTCCGTTGCCGCCG
>JAKIUX010000064.1 GCA_021647345.1 Hydrogenimonas sp. | reverse complement strand
GCAAAGATAGAGAGTGAGCTTAAAAGCTTTGACGAGCCCCTGCAAGTTAGACTAAACGAACTTTTGAGCAGGTATCTAAAAAGACATAAATAATTTTAAGGAAAAAGTCTATGAGTAATAACGATATGATGAAAAAGATGGCCGATACCGTAAGGTTTCTTGCGGCAGATATGATACAGCAAGCAAACAGCGGCCACCCCGGTGCTCCTATGGGACTTGCCGACATAGCGGTTGTGCTTAGCGAGCATCTAAAACATAACCCCAAAAACCCTAAGTGGCTCAACAGAGACAGGATTGTCTTCAGCGGCGGCCACGCAACCGGACTTATATACTCTTTGCTGCATCTTTGGGGCTACGACCTCTCTATGGAAGATATTAAAAACTTTAGGCAGCTTGGCAGTAAAACTCCCGGTCACCCTGAGTATGGTCACACTCCCGGTGTTGAGATAACCACAGGGCCCCTTGGCCAAGGTGTCGCCAATGCTGTAGGCTTTGCTATAGCCTCTAAATATTGTGCTAATATAGTCAACTCCGATACGGCCAAAATTATAGACCATAATGTCTACTGTCTCTGCGGAGACGGTGACTTGATGGAGGGTATTAGCTACGAAGCGTGCGCACTTGCGGGAAAACTTCAGCTTGACAATCTTATAATGATCTACGACTCCAACCGTATAACCATAGAGGGTGACACCTCTCTTGCGTGGGATGAAGAGGTAAAGCTTCGGTTTGAGGCTCAAGGGTGGAGAGTCATAGAGTTTGACGGCCACAACTATGAGCAGATAGATGAGGCTCTGACTCTTGCGAAATCGACAGATAAACCGGTTCTTCTCGTGGCACACACTATCATCGCCAAAGGCGCCCTTGAGATGGCCGGAGACCATAACAGTCACGGCGCTCCTTTAGGGGAGGATCTCATAAGAAGAGCGAAAGAGGCAGCCGGATTTGACCCTGATAAAAAGTTCTATATTCCAGATGATGTGCTTATTCGCTTCAGATGTGCCGTAGAGAAGGGAGAACTTGCCGAAAGAGAGTGGAATCATCTGCTAAAGCAGGCTCCCTACATAGAGCAGAATGAGGCTCTTGAAGCTCTTTTATACCCCGATTTCGATCGCATAGAGTGGCCTGAGTTCGAGCCTGGAAGCGAAGTAGCCACACGCGATAGTAACGGAAAGATTCTAAACGCCATAGCCAAAGCTATACCAGGATTCTTCGGAGGAAGCGCCGACCTTGCTCCATCGAATAAAACGGAGCTTAAGGGGATGAAAGACTTTCCTCTCGGCAAAAACCTTCATTTCGGTATTAGAGAGCATGCAATGGCGGCGATCTGCAACGGTATAGCGGCGTATGGTCCGCTTCTGCCTTTTAGTGCCACCTTCTTTGTCTTTAGCGACTATATGAAGCCAGCGGTACGAGTAGCGGCTCTAAGCGGTTTGAAGCAATTTTTTGTATGGACGCATGACAGCATAGGCGTGGGCGAAGATGGACCGACGCATCAGCCCATAGAGCATCTAAGCCAGTTTAGGGCGCTTCCAAACTTCTACACATTCCGCCCCGCCGACGCTACGGAGAATGTGGCTTGCTGGAAAGCAGCCCTTAAGCTCGATGCACCAAGCGGCTTTGTCTGCAGCCGTCAGAAACTGAAGGTATTGAAGGGTGAAGATAAAATCGCTTTCGGAAGCGCAGAAAAGGGCGGCTACTTGATCAAAAAAAGAGAGAATGCGGCAGTCACTCTAATAGCAAGCGGCTCTGAGGTTATGCTTGCTTTGCAAAGCGGCTGCCGCCTTGAAGAGCAGGGCATTATGGCGAATGTTGTTTCAGTTCCCTGTTTTGAGCTATTTTGCGAGCAACCTAAAGAGTATATTGATAATGTTATAGACCCATCTACCAAGGTGTTAGCAATAGAGGCAGCCAGCGGAATGGAGTGGTACAGATTTGCCGATGATGTGCTTAGAATGGAGAGTTTCGGGGCAAGCGGCAAAGCCGGCGATCTTTTCAAACATTTTGGGTTTACAGTGCCTAATGTGGCTGAGAGAGCCAAAGCTCTTATTGGATAAGCGGCATGAAAAGAGTTTTTTTAATTTTGCTTGCCGCTTTGCCTCTTTTGGCTCTTGAGGTTGGCCAAAATCTACCGACTCTGTCTCTTGAGAAAGATGAGGGCGGTAGAGCAGACGGATCCTCTTGGAGTAGCGACTCTTTAACCGGAAAAGTTAGTGCCATATTTTATGTTGACCCTGACAAAAAGAGTTTAAACGAAAAGTTTACCGAGGCCCTTCAAAGCCAAAAGTTTGACAGAAAATATTATACTTCAGTCGCAATAGTCAATATGGCCGCAACATGGATGCCGAACTTTGCTATTGAAAAAGCCCTGCAAAGCAAGCAATCAAAATATCCCGATACCGTTTATGTTAAAGATAGAGTCAAAAAGGGTGTAAAGATTTGGCATGTGGCCGACGATGACGTCAACTTTATAGTTCTCTCACCGAAAGGTGTAGTACTGTACGCCAGGTCTGGCAAGATACCGGAAGATGAGTATGAAAAGATTTTTGATACGATAGAGAGATCGATAGAGACCCTACGCTAAATCTCTCCACTCCGGCTCCTCTTCAAGAGGAGGAAACCCCTCAAGCATCTGCATAGGGCGGTAGTTCATCTTGTATTCGAAGCTTTTGCATCCATCTACCCAATAGCCTAAATATATCCATCTAAGTCCCAATCTCTTTGTAAGCTCTATCTGCATAAGCAGCGAGTAGGTTCCGAGGGAGAACTTGGAGTAGTCGGGGTCGTAGTAGAAGTAGATTGAAGAGATGCCGTCTTCAGTGAAATCGACAAGATCAACCCCTACAAGCTTCTCGTCTATAAAGTAGAGCACCTCTTTGCCAAACTCATGCGCTCCGTCGACAAAGTTTTCATAATATAGCTGAGGGTTTACCGGGCTATATTTCCACCCTGAAACCTCGCTTTTATATTTATGAAATTTGTTGTATAGGTCAATATGCTCTTGAGTCATTGTAGGCTTTCTAATATGCATCAGTGTATCACTATTTTTTTTCATAACCCTCTTTTGCGATTTTGAGAGTTGAAAATTTTTCGCATCTATACGAAGATTTTTGCATCCGTTACAGTTAGCGCATATTGGGTGAAAGAAGTAGCATCCAAAGCGTCTCCAGCCCCGCTTTACAAGCTCGGTAACAAGCTTTCTGTCGGCGTTTCGCATATATCGATAGTACATTCTTGTGCTCTTTTGCGGTAGGTAGCTGCACTCATAATCAAGCATACAAAAATCGATATAGTGTTTGCACTCTCTCTCAACTGTCATGTCGCAATCTCGTAAACTATCTCTTTTTTGTTTTTAACTCTCTTTATTTCAACTATGCTAAGGCCCTCTATATCCATAGCCATAAGATCATCTTCATCTATAATAGCACTCTTGGCCATCTCTTTCAAGAGTATTCCGCGGTAGGCTTTGGCCCAGTGGCTCACACTCTTGCCGTTTTTTAAAAACTTCATAGTAATATAAGGCAGCCCTATTTTGTAGAATTTATCGTAAAAGCCTGCACGAAGGTCTACTATGGCCCCCCTCTTTTTTAGATAGCTATCGAGCGCTTCGCTAAAATACTCTCTATAGAACTTTTCTGGTGCGAAGGCGCCTATATGCTCACCTTGCTTTATTTTGTAGTTTGGTATGCGATCTTTCGCGCATAAGGGGCCAAAGAGATTCGAGAATATGATCAAGTGTTCATCTATATAATTTTTAGCCTCTTGCGGCAGGCTTTCGTAGCCGAGATAGTCGTATGCCACACCGTCGTAGCGCTCTACCGCCTTCATGGTCGGCTCTTTGAAAATGTCTTTACGGTAACGTTCGATCTGCTTTTTATCTTTGATACCGGTTAGTTTCGAGAGTGCGGGTATGTCGGCGCTTGAAACGAAATCTCTATAGCTATTTAGCGCATCGAGCCTGCGACTGTAAAGATTTTCAAAGCAAAAGGCCGTTTTATCTATAGGGGGAAGAGTTCCGCCCTCTCTCTTTCCTTCGCTCGGAGCGAAAAGAATAGTCATAAACACCTCTTTTTTATCGAAGTTTACCAAAAAAAAATCGATAAAGTTAGCCGCTATGAGCCATCTAAGTTTACAAGAAACTCGGCCGCCACGCTGTCCATAGCCTGAATGTGCAGATTAAGCCACTCCAAAAACTCATCTTCAATGAACTCTTTCAGTGCATCTTTATCTTTGAAATTTCTCCAGTTCATATAGGCCATACGTGTTTCGCCCATAATTCTTGCGTGATCGTTACGGTGTATGTCATACATCGCAAAACCTCTATTTTTAAGCATACCCTCTTCATATTCAAAATGCTCTTTCATATGCTCTAACAACTTCTCTATCGCTTTGGTGATATCATCGTTGCTACCGCTCTTTATTTTTTCAAGCAGATAGCCAATTAACTCTGCCTCTTCGCGATGAACTTCATTCATCTGCTCTTTTGCTACAGACGGAATTTCTATTTTATCTACCATCTTCTTTTCCAAGCTTTTTGCAAGTATATCATTTTTTCGGGGCTAAACCTTGAATTTTGCACTTTTAATCAAACTTCGGATATTTAATTGAAAATTCCTAAATATTGCGATAGTGCCTAAACTGCGGATTTACGCACTGTTTGACAAATCGAGGCAGTGTAGATTATTATTTTAACAGATTTTGATAATATATGACACAATAAAGGAGGGGGCTGTGATAAGAGTAAAAGCTACGATAAAGGCGCTGCTGCTGACATTTGCAGTTATGCTCTTTAGCGCTTGCGGCTCAAAGCCGCTAATCAAAGATAGCGTCATAGAGGTTAAAGCTAAAGAGTCTGTAGTTATAGAGGCTAACAAAGGGTACGATAGCTATAGCTGGAGGCAGGTATCCGGTATACCTGTAGAGATAAAAGATGCCAATAGCGCCACTCTTAAATTTATAGCTCCCGATGTAAGCAAAAAAGAGAAGCTGGTGTTTGAGCTGAGAGCTGCCGTAGGAGATATACCCTATAGCGCCACCGTGACGGTTATAATCTCTCCTAAGGATACAGATAGCAAAGCAGATGATAATGCTGCACAGGGCAATAATGGCAATGATAACAATGCTACTGGTGGCGGAAGCGATGATAATAGCTCAAATGGCAACGGAGGTGGCTCTGGCGGAGGAGGCAACAATAGCTCCAGCGGCAACAGTGACCAAAACTCCACCAACCCCATCACAACCCTTACTCTCACCATAGACAAAACCACCCTAAACAGAGAGACCAACACCACCCTTAAAGTAGAGGCAACCTACAAAGATAAAACAACCAAAGATATTACAAACCAAGCCCAGTGGCTCATCACCCCAAAAGATGCTATCAAGATAGAAGACCACACCCTAACAGCACTTAAAGACACCAATGTAACCATACAAGCAAAAGCGGGCAACACCCTCTCAAACCAAGTCAAATTAAACATCTACTGGGAGGTAGACGGACACCGCCTTCCGCCTGAGCCTGACCCGAAGATAAATAACTCTACTCTGCTTGGAGTTGATGTCAATAATAATGGTGTAAGAGATGATGTGGAGAGGTGGATATATAACAGATACAAAGATATGCATCCTATACATATAGATATAGCGATGCAAGAAGCAAGAGCAGATAAATTAATTCTTGAAAAACAGCCTAAAACAAAAGCGGAAGCTATGAAAATTAAAGATGAAGTTGATAAACCTGTTTATTGTCAAGGGTATTATAAATATGAAGCTAAGTATTTCAATGAACCGATTTTGATTAAAGAAAATGTAGCAGATGAATATTTTAGGAGCAAAATATATTTTAATACCAAAGAGAGAATGGAGGTCTATGGTCAGTATGATACTCTATTAAGCGGTGATAGCTACGCTCTTTTAGATGGAAAAGATATGCAAAAAGCTTGCGATTTCAACACAAGCAAGTATGACAAGGAGTAAGAGATGAGAAAAATACTTTTACTCCTGACATTAGTTTCAACTTTTGCTCTTTCTGCTATAGACTAATGCAAAACTGATGTATATTTTGGAAATGGAATATTGACAAAAGAAAAAAGTGCAATTGATAATGCATTATTATTAAAAGATGCCATCAAGCAAAAATTCGGTATCGACTACTTCAACAAAAAGATAGGCAAGGTGAGTTATGCCTATAATAATACTTTCGGATTCTCTCAAGATATTATTGAAAGCGCATACCAGATATTAAATATAACGGAGTTTATTGAGTGGAGAGATGAGCTACTTGGAAGATATAAAGAGTCGGCACATCATGCCGATTTGACAGCTCAAGTCGATAAA
>JAKIUX010000063.1 GCA_021647345.1 Hydrogenimonas sp. | reverse complement strand
CTCAATATCATAGCCGCCTCCTCCAAACTCTCCCCTGAAGAGAGGATAACCAAAGATCTTGTCGCATACACCTCATTTTTGAAGTCCAAAGAGCGAGCAGGCGTTGAAAGAGCGGTGCTTAGCGGTACTTTTGCGCAAGACTCCTTCTCTGAAGGGATGTATAAAAAGCTAATAGTTCTAATAGCCGAGCAAAACGCATATCTTGACGATTTTATATCTTTTGCTCCTGATGAGATGGTTAAATATTACAAAAAAGCTATCAACGACAAATCTTTCGAGCTCGTTCGCAAAATGAGAGAGATTGCCATAATGAACCAAGCCGGAGGCTTCAACGTCGATGCCGAATACTGGTTTGATACCATTACCAAAAAAATCAATATACTAAAAGAGATTGACGACGAGATAGCAAGACAGATAGACTTAGATTTAAACTCATTTAGCGATATAGCTATCTATCAAGCGATCGCGGGGACAATTGTAATTGCTTTTATGCTTCTTATTGCTTTTTTATCAATAAGGGATCTTGAGTTTAGATTAAACTCTCTTAAAGGGCTTATAACAAATATTGCCAAAACAAAAGATTTGACAACGGAGATAAGAGTATATGAAAACGACGAGTTTGGCAGCATAAGAGAAGCGCTCAGAGAGTTTTTAAAATCCCTGCACGATTTTGCCTCTCACGCCCAAAGAAGCGCAAATGAAAATAGGCATACAGCAAATAAACTTGACGATACATTCAAACTTATAACATCAAACATTCGCCAAGAGGCAAAAATTGTCGATGACGGCGCAAGCGAAGCTTCTGCTTTAAAAGAGAGGCTCACCGACAGTACAAGAGAGGTGGCTTCCACAAAAGACAACATAGAGCACGCAAACAGAAGTCTTGACGGAGCTATATCTTTAATAGAAAGCACTATTCGCCAAATCGAGAGTAACGCCGTAGTGGAGAATGAGCTTGCCGAGAGACTCCAGCAGCTAAGCCACGACGCCGAACAGGTAAAAGAGGTTCTGACAGTTATAAGCGACATAGCCGACCAGACAAATCTTTTGGCACTCAACGCAGCTATAGAAGCGGCCCGCGCCGGAGAGCACGGCAGAGGTTTCGCCGTTGTCGCCGATGAAGTGAGAAAACTTGCAGAGCGCACTCAAAAGAGCCTTGCAGACATAAACGCTACCATAAATATCATAGTGCAGGCTATTATGGATAGCAGCGGCGAGATGAATAGAAATATAGAAAATGTCAATCGCCTCACATCGGATGCTTCGCAGGTGCAGAGTGAGATTGGCGAAGTTTCTACCAAGATGACAGAAGCGGTAGGAAGCATTGAAAAGACTGCCGATGCGGTAGATCAAGCCGCTAAGATAATGGAGTCGTTTATAGAGAAGATGAACGAGATAAAGCACCTCTCGCAAACCAACAAAAACGGTATAGAGCATAGTGAAGAGAGTGTCAAGCACATTAGCAAACTTGCAGATGAAGTTTTGAAGCAGATAAGTCAGTTCAAAGTATAGCTGCACCTATGCGGTTGAAACCGATCCGACTCTCTGTCTAAACCGATGAGAAGAGGGCTCAAAGCACCCAAAAGAGTCTTCTTCAAAGGCCCCTCTTTTCTATAGCCTCCGCCACTTTTTCAAAATCTCTCCCGTATGCGAAACAGCTTACAAAATCGCAGGCCATCCAACTCTCACCATCTTGAGCCTCTCTTAGAAGATATGGATATCTGATCTTCTCAATTTGAGCGGCTTTTTTTTGCAAGTTCTCTCTTGAACTTTTTATCGCCACAACACCTTTTTCAAGACGCAGATAGGCTTTCAAAGCTGTAGGATATGCATCGGGAGACTCTTTTATAAAAGTTGCAAACCCTTCGAGAGTTTTTCTTGCCAAAGAGAGCTCTTCGAAAGATCCCTTAAGAACCGCAAGAGTTATAAGGTTGTTTATCATCACCGAAAGAGGGGAGCTGTAGTAGCTGTCGCTTATATCAGCGTAACTGACTATATCACCCTCTTCGCCTAATACCCATCTTCCCTTTTTGTAAAATCCTTTTTTAGCTTTTTGCACGAACAAAACGGCATCATTAAGATAGGCTTGCTCGAGTGTGGTCTCATAAGCTGTCAGTGCTGCATCGGCAAAAAAGGCGTAATCTTCAAGCAAACCATTCTGTTTTGGCCTTTTACCGTATAGAACCTGATGGTAAAGTTCGCCGCTGCCGCTGCTCATCAACTTTAGCAAAGATCGGTAAGAGTTTTTGGCCTCTTTTAGGTATTTGGGGTCAACCCTTGATGCAATGAAGAGGGCTTTTATCATCATAGCGTTCCATGCGGTGATGATCTTTCTGTCTACAAAGGGGTAGCTTCTTGACTCTCGCATCTTCTTAAGTATCTCGACAGCCTCACTTAGATCTGCCGGCGGTTTGCCCGAAATCCGTCTTGCATGGGAGTATTCGGTATCGAAGTTGCCATCTTCGGAAATATCTAAAAAATGCAAAACATTTTCTGCGCGCTCTTTTTTAAACCCTGCACTCTGCAGCGCTTCAAAAGCCTCATCATATCGATATAAAAAATAGCCCCCCTCTTCCCCTTCACTATCTGCGTCACTTGCGCTAAAATAGAGCCCCTCTTGCGTTCTGAACCTTCGATCTATCTCGGCTATCGTCTCCTCTACAATCTCTCTAAAACGCTTATTTTCGGTTATCTTCCACGCCTCTACATAAAGAGGGATCAGCTCCGCATTTGTATAGAGCATCTTCTCAAAATGTGGCATTCTCCAGCCTCTATCTACACAATATCTAAAAAAAGCACCCTCTATCTGGTCATACAGGCCGCTTCTTTGCATCGCGTCGAGTGTTTGAAGGGCCATCATTTTGGCCTTTTCGTCTCCGTTTAGTCTATATATATCAAGAAGCAAAGAGATCCTTGAGCTTTCCGGAAATTTAGGGCGGTCGCCAAAGCCTCCGTAAAGTTTGTCATAGTAGCTCCATATCGCTTCTACGGCACGATCAGCGATTTTAACCCCCTCTTTCAACTCTCCGGACGGAAGCACTTCGGCACGCTTGACCAATACTTCCACCGCTTCGGCTCTTTTTATCAAAACCTCCCTGTTAGATGAGTAGAGCCTGCCGATAGCAGGAACAAGAGTCTTCATACCCTTTACGCCGTAGGAGTCTTCGGGCGGAATATAGGTCGCTGCAAAAAAGGGTTTGAGATCTTCGGTGAGAAAGATCGTCAAAGGCCATCCGCCCCCTCTTCTGTTAAGTATTGAATAGATGCGCTGAAAGTGTCTGTCAAGATGCGGCATTCTCTCTCTATCTACCTTTACAGGTATGAAGTATCTGTTAATAAGCTCAGCTATCTCCTCATTTTCGAAAGACTCCTCCTCCATAACGTGGCACCAGTGGCAGGTGCTGTAGCCTATGGAGAGAAATATGGGCTTATGTTCGCGCTTCGCTTTTTCAAAAGCCTCTTCACCCCACGGGTACCAATCTACAGGATTGTGTGCGTGTTGCTGCAGATACGGGGAGTCCTCATCTATAAGACGATTCGTATATTCACGTGTGCCGCCTCCATAAATAAAAGATGCCAAGATAAAGATAGTTGAGATAAAATAGCGCACATACAACCTTTCATAAAGAATTTTATATATTACCTGAAGGATATATGAGTGTGTTTAATTTTGACAATTTTATTTCTCGTTTTATCTGTCGAGGCGGCACTAAACAAAGAGTGGCCTTTCGCACTTCTATATACGGTGCTTAGCCTCTTTTTTATCTGGCTTCTTGCAACCAACATAAAAGCGGTAGTTGGCAAGCGAGGAGGGTGTTCATCAAGCGGCTGCTTCTCTTTTTCGTTTTTCAAAAGAGCAAAGAAGCAAAAAGATGATTAAAACTTCCGTCGCAAGCAAAAGCCAGTGCATCAGATAGACCTGGTGCGAATGATCCTCGATACCCCAAAAGAGGGCAAGAGTCTTGTAAAAAAGCCACGAAATAAGCATTCCCGCAAGATATCCGGCCTGCTTGGCTATATCGAGCCAGGAGAGAATCCTCTTTTTGTTCATCAAAATAGTCTCTGCCCTAACCAGGTAGGATCCGAAAATGAAAGTGAGTTGATAGCCTGCATATACAAGCAGCGCCGTAGTGTAGCCGTATGGAAATAGCAGATACCATACAACAAGAAGAAGCATGACTATCTCCACAAAAAGAGATATTCTATAGAAGCTCACGGTATTTAGAATCTTTTCGTAAAATCTTGCTACCAGTAGCATTCCAAGAGCCAAAACTATACCGCCTAAAGAGAATATTGATGGTTCAAGTATGGAGTAGATAGTAAACACCGCTCCTACCGTAAGCCCTGTAAAAAAGGAGTTCACTCCTTTGTAGCGAATATAGTTTCTTGGCAAAATTCTCAAAACTCTATCCCTCTTCTTGCTTCTACTCCTTTATCGTAGTAGTAGTGCTTAACCATCTTCATCTCCGTAACCAGATCGCTCGCTTCAATCAGCCTCTTTGAAGCCCCTCTGCCTGTCATCACCACCTCAAGAGCCTCCGGCTTTTTCTTAAGAAACTCCAAAACCTCATCTTCATTTAACATCTTAAAAGAGATAGCCATAACGATCTCATCAAGCACTAAAAGATCGGGGCTGAACTCTTCAAGACTCTTTAAAGCTCTATTTAAGAGATCTTTACACATCCCTATCTGCCTCTTATTCGGATCACCCGTAACGAATCTGCCGTCCCACTCCCTAAGCAGAGCGAACCTCTCTTCGCCGCACTTTTCAAGCATCTCTATCTCACCGCTCGGCCTGCTTTTCATAAACTGAACAAAAAGAACCTTCATACCGCAGCCGAGCGCCCTAAGTGTCAATCCGGCCGCAGCGGTCGTTTTGCCTTTGCCGTCGCCTGTATAGAGCTCTACATATCCTCTTTTCATAGCTCTTAATAGATTACGGGTCTATCTTTATCATGGGCAACTTCAAACACCACTCTCACTTTTGAGCTTTGGCCAGGAGCGAGGGAGACTCTTATATCCAATCTTCCTTGATCAGATAGCTTATATTCAATAGGCTGCTTTGAAGATACCTCCAAAAGTTTAACCTCTACATCCTCTCTTTTTGCTACCGGTATCCTCTCAACAATAATCAAGTCGGCTCTCTTTGCGGACTGGTTTACAACCTCGATCGCATATCCGCTCCTCTCTTTTACTGTGCCGCCAAAAAATGTGACCCGATCTTTAAGTATTAGCTTATCTTTATGAACAACGAAATCTTCATCGATATTAGCAAAAAGAGTATATCTGCCGCCGATATAGGCTCCCGTTACACCCTTTGCCGCAACCTCTTCTTTCCTGACTATGCTCCATCGATCAACATCTATGGCATATTTGGGCTTAAAGAGCAAGACGTCATAGACTCTCGTATCTCTCCAAGTATAGACTCTCTTTTCAAAAATAGCTTTTTGTTCCCAGCTTTTAAGAGCCAAGTTTATCTGTTTGCCGCTCGATGGAAGATAAAGATCTCTTACCAGATACTTTCTTGGGCTCTTCACCTCAACAGAGAGTTCGGCCGGAGCCGCCATAGCAGAGAGAGCACTATCTCTCTCAACCTTTTTCAGTCGCATCTGCACACCCTTAGGTACGATACCTCTGTCTCCAACTACCCACGGCTGAAATCTAAAAGGTCTTAGATATTTTCTCATAGACTCATAAGTAAAAAGAGCGCGCTCTGCAGATATATCTAACCCGCTGCGATTTTTAACTTTCAATCTCTGCAGTATCGATATTTTAGGCGGTTTGGATATATCAGCTATATACTCCACATCAAAAGTCACCCAACCTTTTGGGATCTGCAAAGAGATCTCGCTATTGCATAAAGAGTCGAGATAAGCCGCATCGAAAGAGGTACTCATCGAACCAAAAACCTCTCTTTTTCGTCTCGCTTCAGCACTTTTAGCCTCACTCTTTTGAGCAAGATCGCCGATTCTATCTGCAATCTTAGCGGCATTCTCTATCCAAGCTTTAAAGTCAACTTTAGTCAATTCGCTATTTTGGACAAACTCTCTTAAAATCTCGCTCTCATCCTTTGCGACAGCAGCCTCTTTCTCTAACTCTTTTATAGAAGATCTAAGTCTGCAAAGAGTGCTGTTTTGCGGACACACATCTTTGTATCGCAAAGCGATCTCAACCCCTTGGCAGGTCGCTTTAGCCCCTTTAGATATAAAGCCTAAAAACTTGGATTCCGGCTCGAACCTATATTGAGCACCATCTCTATAAACATGAAGTTCAGCTGCAAAAAGAGAGACAGAAACCGCCATCAAAGCAGATAACAATCTTCTCATATCAAACCCCTTTTAAGTAAGTTATCCCCAAAAAGCAA
>JAKIUX010000062.1 GCA_021647345.1 Hydrogenimonas sp. | reverse complement strand
TTTTCATAGAGTTTCATATATTTGTAAAATACGCCGTTGGCGTTGGAGACACTTATGAGAAGCCCCTCGTAGCCGCACAGAAAGCCGCGCTGAAGGATGTAGTTTTTGAAAAATGCAAAGAGCGCTCTTGTAAAGGCTTTAAAAGCAGATGAGGGTTTGTTGCTCTGATTGGCATAAAGAGTGGAGTAGCTTTGCATCTTATCTATTAGCGATTCTACGCTGTCAAAAGGATAGTGTTTAATATCCCCATCAAGAGTGGCTTTTTTTGCCCCATCTGGGATACATAGCGATTCATGCACTATAGCTTCACTAAATTGTGTAAAGCTTTTGTTGTAGATACGCATAACTATATCGGGGTACCATCCGCAGCACTTTATCGCTTTTTTCTTATAGTGATTTAGCCTCGATATAGCGTAGACAACCTCTCTTTTTTCAGGATCGATCTTTTTTATAGACTCTATCAGCTCTTTTGTTGCGATTTCGTCGCTATCAACCGAGAATATCCAGTCATTGGAAGCCTTGTTTGCTGCAAGATTTTTTAGCGGCCCAAAACCTATAAAATCATGCTTTATAATCTTAACATTATCAAATTTGGAAGCTATTTTAAGTGTTGAATCCTTAGAGCCGTTATCTAAAATGATGATCTCGTTGAACTCTCTAAGGGCTTCAAGACACTTTTCGAGATATTTTTCAGAGTCTTTAGTAAGGATCGTTACGCTGACTTTTTCAACCATCTATCAACCTCGTTAAAAACTCTTTGCGGCTCTATGGCGTATAGGCAGTCGCTTCTGCCGTGCCTGTCGTCGCATCCCGCTTTTCCGCACGCAACACACTCCATATCGGCCTGAAATAGTGTAACGTTGCCGTAGTGCTGAAGCGGTGCACTGCGGTCGGCGCCGCGCTGCAGCGTGTTGCACCATGGAGACCAAACTTGCGGCAGAGTAGGGCCGAATATTGCAAAAATCGGCTTGTTCAGCGCCGCTGCTATATGCATATTTAACGTATCCATCCCTATGTACCCCTTCGAGGCGGCGCACAGAGCAATATACCCTTCAAGGGTGGTTTTGCCGATGAGGTTTATCAAGTTTGGCAGATCCGGCAGCGATTTTGATATTTGCAAATCTATCTTGCTCTTTCCGCCCGTTACGGCGATGGGAATATCAAGAGTGCTTAGCAGTTTTAAAAGTTCATCTCTTAAGTGCTTTGGGTAGATCTTGTAGTCATATTGGGCGGACGGGTGGAAGATGATAAACGGCTTAGAGGTATCGAGCGGAAGAGATTTTAGCTCTTTCTCCCCCCTTTTAGAGACAGCCGTGCGTACAACCTTTTGCGACGGCTCTATACCCAGCAGTTTTGCGGGCATAATGGTGTGCTCAACTATATGTCTTGACGAATCGTAAATAAAGTGTTTTGATAAAAGCATCTTTTTCCACCACGACTTTTTGCTCTCCGGCTCGATACAAGATATAGCCTCTTTGCCAAAAAACCTGGCGTAAAGCACGCTGCGGTCGCTGGCGGTTAAGTTTATCGCCAGGTCGTACCTGCCAAAGAGCTTTCTTATAAGGTTCAGCTCATTTGAAACTCTTTTGAATAGACCCTCTTTTTTCCATGCGTAGTCGTAGGTATAGATCGACTCTATATGGGACAGACTCTTTGCAATCGCTTCGGTATCTTTGTTGACCAGTATATCGATTTTTGCTTCCAAATAGGCGCTCTTTAGAGCTTCTATGAGTGTAGATGAGAGAAAGACATCCCCGTTGGAGCGCTGGATGATCACAAGGATCGATCTATGCATCTTCAATCTCTCCTTTAAAGAGCAGTGCGGCCATAAATGCGAAAAAGAGCGTCGTGTAGTGGACAAGCAGATAGGAGTCGCTAAGCATTATCGTAAGGTATAGCACCAAAAGGGAGTAGCGCACCCCGCGATAGTTGTCGTCGATCTTTAGCGCTATTTTAAAGAGTGAGTAAAAGATGTAAAATAGCGCCAATAGCCCGACAATGCCAAACTGTACCAGTGTAAGGGCATAGAAGTTGTGCGGTTGCGAAGTGGTACGAACTTTTGGGGTCAAGCGCGCATTGATCGCCGCATACTCTTTTTCGAAGCTTCCTGTACCGTAACCGATAATAGGTCTTTGTTTGATCAGCTCCCATGAGTTAAGGGCGAAGTTGATGCGCAGTCCCACGGAGGTGTGGGGGTTGGCCTTGAAGTTTGCGACATTATGGTAGGCAAGCATCATTCTGTCGTGAAACGGTTTATTAAAAAAGAAGACCAGTAGAATGGCCGTCACGCTAAAGAGAAGTAAAAAGAGAAGTTTTTTGATCTCGCTTCTGAACTGGTAGGCGATATAGAAAAGGAGAATGACGATAAAGCCGATCTGGCCGGCGCGCCCTCCGCTGAGACTAATATTTAAAGACATCGTTATCAAGAAAAATAGATAGGCTCCTTTAACCCAGAGCCCCTCTTTACCGTAGATGAGACGGTGAATCAGCAAAATCACCGCAAAAGCCGCCATGGGAGAATAGGAGAGATGGCTTACAAATGGAGTGGGAAATGGCTCTTTGGCGTAATCGTGCCAAGGGATGTGGATAAGGTCAAAATACATTCCGTAGGAGAGAATTTCCGACAGAAACATAGCGTACAAAAATGCATTGAGAGCTCTTTTTATGAATTGTGGCTGAATAACCGAAAGAATTATCGGCATAAACAGCAGTATCTGCTCTCTGGTTATGATCTCTTTGAATCCCGTTTTTGTGTCGCTGCTATATATCAACCCTGCAAAATGGAGCGCAAAAAAGAGTAAAATGGCTATAGCGGCGCGGTTACTCTTAATTTTTTCCCATCGCTCTTTGAAGTTGCCCGCTAAAAGCCATAAAATAAAGATGATTGTAAGCAAAATATTGTTGGCGGCTATCGATATAGGCAGTGTAAAACCCAGCGCTACTATAAGGTAGTTCATCCATAAATCGAGTATCTCTTTGCTCGGTTTTTGTATTGCGGCAATTTTCAAAACTTCTCCCTGTATAGATGCTCATATCTGTTTTTCCAGCGCTGATGGAGCCAAAACCACTCATCCGGCTTTTTTCTTATGATTTGCTCAGTTATGTCGGCTTGTGCTTGCACGCACTCTCTTATAGCCTCATCCTTCTCTTTATCTTTTGAGACTTCTATGGCGGGGTAGAACTCTATCTTGAAATTTTGGTGATCTTTAGTGGTTATAAACGCAGGCACTATTACGGCATTCATACGCAGAGCAAGCAGTGCCGCAGCCGGTGTGTGACGAGCCTCTTTGCCGAAAAACTCTATCAGCAAACCTTCGTTCTCAGCAGTATTCTGATCGACCAGCAGGCCGACGCTGCGCCCTTTTTTAATATCTTTCATAAGCTCTTTCAAAGCCCCTTTTTTTGAGACCACTCTAATATCAAACTGCTCTCTGTTGGCTCGTAAGATCTCATCCATCACCTTTGAATCAAGAGGCCTTCCTACCCCTGTTAGCGGGCCGAACTTCGTCGCTATCGCCAGAGGAAGAAGCTCCCAGTTGCCGTAATGGGCCGTTATGTAGACAATCGGCTTGCCGGAAGCTTTGGCATCCTCAACTACCTTCTCGTTTACAAACTCCACCTTTTTTAAAATATCACCCTTGTTCGCTCCCTGATTTTTAACAAAATCGGCCAGATTAAACAGAAGATTTTCGTAACACTTTTTTATAATGCGATCTTTCTCTTTTTGGTTCATATCGTCGCCGAAGGCCAAGTTTAGGTTTACCGTCGCTATATGGCGATGTTTTCTGTCTGCAAAATAGAGGAGTCGAGCAAGAGCTTTTATGAAGATTGACTGAAATTTTACGGGAGTGTTGATTGCAAACCACCTAAAGATTTTAAAAGCTGCAAGATAGACTCTGTCAACCATCTTCATTTAAGCAGCTCCATCGCCTCTTCGGCCACCTTTTTAGGCTCTATCGTCCCTATCGATCTGTCGCTTTTGTCAAACCTGCAAGGGTTAACTTTTGCTTTGGACGCTAACGCTCTGTTTATGGGAGTTTGCATCATCATCGATGTTGGAGTGGACCCAAAAAGCAGAAGCGAGGGTCTATTTAGCGCCCATGCCATATGGCTTGGGCCGGTATCGCCGCCTATGAGCAGATCGCATCTTGATATTGCATATTTCAAAGCGTTTAAGCTCATAGAAGGAAGCACTCTTGCTTCTGAGCTGTTTGCTATCTCTTTTGCTGCCTCTTGCTCCTTTTTGCTGCCGGCTATTAAAAGAGTGTTGTAATCTTTAAGCAGCCGCGCAACTTGGGCAAATTTTTGGGGCGGGTAGGTTTTGCTCTCGTTGCTTGCTGCTGTTACAATCACCACATTTTTCCTATTTTTATCAAAATAGCTCTCTATCTCTTCACACTCTCTGTCGGTTTTGAAAAAGAGGTATGGCTCTTTGCGCAGAAGAGCCTTTTCGCTTATCTCGATACCAAGAGCCTTAGATATAATAGCAGCAAATCTTGCGGGAGCTATGCCCGAGCAGTCGACAGCGAACCTTTTTGAGTAGATAAGCGATGCGACGCCCTCTTTGGCGGATGCGAAGTCAAGCCCCGCAATTTTTTTTCCGGCTACTCTAGCCAATATGGCCGATTTCAAGAGCCCCTGCACATCTATGACCAGATCGAATGGGCCCGCCTCTTTTACCTCTTTTGAAACTCTTTGAAGTTTTGAAAGAGAGAAGGAACTTTTTAGTGAGTGCAGATCTACCGGCACGATTCTATCTATATGAGGATTGCTTTGCAGTACCCCCGCAAATTTCTTTTCTACAAACCATGTGAGGTGAATATCTGGTCTGCTCTTTTTGACAAACTGCATGGAGGCGAGTGTATGAATAATGTCACCCATCGCCGTGAGGCGTACAATAGCTACTCTCATATAAGCCTTGATTTTTGACGATATTATACCATTCTTGCTCTTTTTTTACGGACACTTCATCGGCGATAGAGAAAGTGACTCTATTCTCTTCTTTTTAAGCTCCATTAAAAAACTCATCTTCCCGCTGCACTCCTGGGCGGTGGAGAACTCTATATCTACTTCGATTTTAGAGGTTTTAAAAGTAGGTACTATACCGAAGCGACTCTTTGTCAATTTTATTTTAGATTCCGGGTCAATAGGAGTGTCAGCTGCACTTTTGTATAGAGTATCATGTTTTGCAAGACTCTCTATGGCGATGCGCGGAAGCTCCGGAAAAAGCAGTAAGAGCTGGTCGCTATTGGCGTAGTTTAAATCAATGTTGTCTCCCTCAAAACCAAATACTCTTATCCACCTTTCTATCGATATATTATAATCTCCGCTAAGCTCCGAATATCTGCTCAAGATAGCCTCAAGCGCTCTCTCGTTGGCGATATAGCCATCTTGAAACCACGGTTTTTGCAGTACAATTTCGCTTCCGTTCATCCTTTCGTAGCTGTCCGCATCGTAGCTGTCTAAGAGCAAAGAGACTATGAAGGGAGGATTTTTTATCTTTTGCCTATCAAGCCACTCAAGAAGTGTAAGCAGCGCCTGCTCCTCTTTCATCACAGCTTTTAGAAAATTGTTTATATTGATGCGCCTTTGGCTCGATGTTAAAGATATGGAGCCCCTAATCGTACCTAAATCGAGCGCAACCGGAATATCTGAACCGTAAAAAATATCCTCTTGAGTGAAGTTTTGGCTTCTTAAAAAGGAGCTCATATCATTGAGCAGAAGGTTTGTCTGCACAGTAGCCACATTCTCTCTGACACTCTCTTTTATCTGCGCCCCCTCTTTTAGAAAGAGCATCACTATGGTGCTGAGCATCAGCAAAATAGCAAGGGTTATAAAAAGAACAATACCTCTTCTCATCGCCCCCCCTTGTAGAGTGTCGCGGCTATCGGAGCCATCTTTTTGCAGCGGACCATCAAATCTATCCGCTCTCCTCTTTCGGCGACCCTGAAAGATTCGCACCCTGTTGCCAGCTTGTCTGCAAAGAAGTATGTTCCGTTGGCGTCGTTGACGTAGTAGCCACCGAAAAAATCTACCGGCTTTGTCGCTTCTACCCTTATAAGTGCGTTCTCTTTCGCGCTTATATAGTAAAATACCCACGGTCGGGCTATGCCGTAGAGCGAGTTTTTCGTAGTGAACGAGATGCGGTCGAAGCCCGCTTCATGCACTATCGAGGCTCTCTTTTTAAGCTGAGTTAAGTCTCTGTAGAGAAGCGAAAATATCATCTGTGCCGACTCTATTTTGGCAGTTGAGTCGCTATATCTGTCGTGGCTATTTTTTAGATTGTCAAGAGTCCCATATAGGTATGCAAAGAGTATCGCCGTCAAGAGAATGGATACAAGCATCTCCACAAGCGTAAAACCGCGCCTCACGGCACTACCCTCACGAATCCTACGCTACTATCTTTTCGTTTCACCGTAACGGGAAAGAGCATATAAGAA
>JAKIUX010000061.1 GCA_021647345.1 Hydrogenimonas sp. | reverse complement strand
AAGCATGCGAAATAGCACAATGGTGTAAGTACTATAAAAAATTCAATTAATGGTTCCTGAACTTGGCTCCCTTAATTCGTTAATCAAAATTCAATATTCTATTTTTAGGATTCTAACCTAGATTATAGAATCATGTGTGGCATCAGTATTATTCTTGATTATAAAGGAAATGTTCAACCTGAGCATATCTTAAGAATGATGGATGCCATTAAACATCGTGGGCCTGATGCAAGCGGCTATATTGCTGAGTCGGGTCTCTTTTTTGGCCACCATCGTCTAAGCGTCATCGATCTGCATCCGGAAGCGAACCAGCCTATGAGGGTCGAAGATGGGGTCATTTTGCTCAACGGCGAGAT
Source organism: Hydrogenimonas sp. (assembly GCA_021647345.1). Classification (GTDB taxonomy): domain Bacteria; phylum Campylobacterota; class Campylobacteria; order Campylobacterales; family Hydrogenimonadaceae; genus Hydrogenimonas. Next base: position 6,092 of record JAKIUX010000061.1, on the reverse strand, counting down.
CTACAACTATCGCGAAATCGGCAAAGTGTTAAAAAAAGGTCCTGTTACGAAGAGCGATACTGAAGCGGCATTGCGCGCCTTTTTGGAGAGGGGAGTAGAGTTTACGAAACTCTTAAGAGGAATGTATGCGATGGCTATATTCCATAAAGGGGAGCTCCATCTTTTAAGAGATCCTTTCGGCAAAAAACCTCTCTACTATGCGCAAAAAGATGAAGTATTTATATTCTCTTCCGAAATTAAGGCAATCCTTGCCTACTTTCCCGATATCGGCTGGACCAAAGATCAAGTGCCTTCATATCTGTTTTGCCAATCTTTCATTTCAAAGGAGACTCTATATCCGGAGATAAGATCGCTAGAACCTGGAGGACACCTTGTTTTTAAAAACGCAGAGATAGATGAGTCGGTGAATGATTTAGCGGCAGCCGCAAAGGGGAGTGCAAAGATAGCCCCAAAAAGAGTTGCCAAGCTTCTTGAGGAGAGTGTGTCGCATAGGCTCGTCAGCGATGTCGATGTTGGAGCTCTTCTTAGCGGAGGCCTTGACAGCTCCTTGGTTGCCGCCATGGCTCAAAGGGTGAGTAGCAAACCGATTTGCACCTTTACGGTCGGATATGAAGGGTACGAGAAGTACGACGAGAGGAAGTTTGCACTAAAAGTCGCCGAGCATATAGGCAGTGACCATAGCAACTTTGAGATGGGCATAGATGATTTTATGGACTCTTCAGAGGAGCTTTTGGCTCATCTTGACGAACCTCTTGGCGATCCTGCGGCCATACCTTTGTGGTTTTTGAGCAAAAAGATCAAAGAGAGCGGAGTGAAGGTGCTTCTTAGCGGAGACGGAGCCGACGAGCTATTTTTCGGTTACCGACCCTACTATGAGATGGTTGACATAGAGAGGGCGAAAGAGCTCAAGTACAAAAATTGGCTTAGAAACTATTTTAGGGCGAATTACTCGCCAAACAGGGAGTGGGAGTGGTATAAGCGAATTTTCGACGAAAGCATCCTCTTTAGAAGCAGTGCGGAGATCTTCACAGACCTTCAGCAAAATAGACTTCTTCGCCAAAATGTCAAAGATGACTCCTCTTTGCTATATATAAAAAGGTATGCGGAGCGTTTCGGCGACACTACAGGTCCGCAGTGGTATAGCTATATAGATCTTAAAGTTCAGCTTGCAGAAATTTTCTTGAAGAAGCTTGATCGAGTTACGATGGCTCACGGTATCGAGGCAAGGTGCCCGTTTTTGGACAAAAAGCTTGTAGAAGAGGTTTTTGGCAGCGACCCTTTATGGAGAATGGGTTCGAGTCCCAAGTGGCTTTTAAAAGAGGCGGCGAAAGGGTATCTGCCCGAAACCACTTTAAATAGAAAGAAGAAGGGGTTCTCGTACCCCTTTATCGAGTGGCTTCATGGAAGCGGAGAGATGGAGCGTCTCAAAGAGATAAACCGCTCTATGGCTCTTTTTAGAGATGACGCGCTTGAGTTCCTGATAGAGAAGTCGAAAAAGGGTCGTTTTAAACACCATATGTATGCTATCTGGCATCTGTGCAGGTGGATAGAGAAGCGGCAGTGCTCTTTTTAAGAGCAATGACTATATTAAACTCCAATTCACATTCGTTAACCTAATACCAACTATAGTTCTATCTTACACGCGAAGAGCTATGGAAAATTTATGTTAAGATGTAATTTATAAAAAACAATATTATTTATTTGGCTTAAGAGGTGAGCGAAATCTTTTTCGCGATTAATACACGATTGTGCGGCACAATTTCGTTGAATATCGAAAAGCAAAGAGGCTGAGTCGTGCTTCGGAAATTTCCGAAGGTTAAAAAATATACAGTTGCCGTTTCTATGTTTTGGTAGAATCGATAACGGTCGAAAGGAGAGGGCGATGAAAAGATTGGCCGGAACTATCGGGAAAATCGAAGGTTGGAACGCTACGAAGTGCAATGGCGTGAGAGCTATAAAACCTATGATTGGAGAAGTAGTAACTGCCCAAAAAGCTCGATTGGAAAAAGCTTAAAAGGCTTTTTGGCGAATAAGCCGGAAGATAAAACGAAAATGAATGTTCTAATAATAGAAGATGAGGTGATCATAGGGCTTCACATAGAGACGGTTCTTGAGGGAATGGGACACAAGGTTCTTATGATTGCGACGAATGGTAAAGAAGCGCTCAAGTGCGCCGACGAGGAGAGAGTAGACCTTGTTATATCCGATATCAGGGTCGACGGTGAAAAAGACGGCATAGATATATGCGAAGAGATTCAGACTGAGCACGGCTGCGCGATTATTCTGATCACTGCGTACAAAGATCAGGGTACTCTGAAAAAGGCTCTCGGTATAGAGGTGGAGGGCTATCTTGTCAAACCCTTCAATGAAGAGGAGCTGGAGTCCCTTGTCCACTCTGTCGCACGCCGCTACTGCGACGCGTAAGATCGGCTTTCGCCCTCTCCAATCTCCTCTTAATTCCTATCAATGGATCTTTCGTAAGGTCCGGAAATGTCCCATGTACCCCTTTGCCATCCTCGCCGTGGCACCCTCCGCAATTGCTTATGTAGAAGGTTTGCCCCTCTTTGACCCACTCCGGATGTGTCGGTCTTCTTCCAGAGAGTGTAACCACATATGAGGCAATTTTTGGAGCCGCTTCTTTGTCCGCAAATCCGCCCTGCATATCTCCGTATGCGTAGCCGAGACTCTGCGAAGAGCCGTTGTTTATAATATCTTCGATATAGCGCTCAAGATAGGCGCTGGAGTTTAGAAGCGCGACACGCTCTTCATAACTCTTCTTCAAACACTCTATGCACTCGTTTCTCTTCTCTTGCTCCATATGCCGATGTTTAGCTTCGGTGTCTTTTTGCTCCGGCCTATTTATAAAAAAGAGCACCGTTACAAAGAGGAGCAGAAGGAAGATAGAGAGTGTATATTTCAAAAAGTCAGACATCAATCTCCAAGAATTCTTGGCAGTGTTATGCCCGTTTGAGCCTGATATTTGCCCGCTTTGTCTTTGTAGCTCACTTCACACGGCTCATCTCCTTCAAAGAAGAGAACCTGGGCTATTCCTTCGTTTGCGTAAATTTTTGCCGGAAGCGGAGTGGTGTTTGAGATCTCTATGGTGATGTGACCTTCGAACTCAGGCTCGAAAGGGGTGACGTTAACGATGATGCCGCAGCGGGCGTAGGTGCTTTTGCCAAGGCAGATTGCCAGAACATTTCTGGGTATGCGGAAATACTCTACTGTTCTTGCGAGCGCAAATGAGTTTGGAGGCACTATGCATACATCGTCGACAATATCTACAACGTTTCTATCGTCGAACTTTTTCGGGTCTACAACCTCGGCGTTGACATTGGTGAAGATCTTGAATTCGTTGCTTACGCGTATGTCGTAGCCGTAGCTGCTGAGGCCGTAGCTGACTACCCCTTTGCCTACCTGATCTTCGCAAAACGGCTCTATCATTTTATGCTTTAAAGAGGTCTCTCTTATCCAGCGGTCGCTCTTAAGCCCCATCGGCTCTCCTTTGATAGTTTTTTACGGCCAAAAAGCTTATGGTTCGGCTCAAAAAAATTGTGTTATTATATCAAATTAAATCCCCATAATTCGGAGTAAAGTATGAACCTGAAAGAGATAAAAGATCTGATAAAAGTTTTTAACAACAGTACTCTAAGCAAGCTGAAGGTCGAAAACGGCGATTTCGGCCTGACGCTGGAGAAGGGAGGATCGGTTCAGAGTGCGCCGGTTCAGCAGAGTGCGGCACCCGCTCCGGCCGCGGCTGCCGCTCAGCCTGCCGCTACACAGAGCGCTGCCGAAGAGAAGAGCATCCCCGACAATGCCGTCTACATCACATCGCCCATGGTTGGAACTTTTTACAGAGCTCCATCTCCGGACTCTCCACCTTTTGTAAAAGAGGGTGATACCGTAAGAAAGGGGCAGCCTCTTTGTATTCTTGAAGCCATGAAGATCATGAACGAGCTTGAAGCGGAGTTCGACTGCAAGGTTATCGAGATACTTGTGGAGGATGGCCAGCCCGTAGAGTACGATATGCCGCTTTTTCTTGTAGAAAAGGTTTGAGCCGATGGCTAAAATCAGACGTATTCTCATCGCCAATCGCGGCGAGATCGCCCTAAGAGCAATCAGAACCATTAAAGAGATGGGCAAGGAGGCGGTAGCCGTCTACTCAACTGCCGACAAAGATGCCAGCTACCTTCGTCTTGCCGATGCAACAATTTGTATAGGCGGGCCAAAAAGTGCTGAGAGCTACCTAAATATTCCATCTATCATAGCGGCCGCCGAAGTTAGCGAATGCGACGCTATATTTCCGGGTTACGGCTTTTTGAGCGAAAACCAGAACTTTGTAGAGATATGCAGGTTCCACAACATAAAGTTCATAGGCCCGAGTGTCGAGGTTATGGCTCTTATGAGTGACAAGAGCAAAGCGAAGCAGGTGATGAAAGAGGCGGGAGTACCCGTCATTCCCGGAAGCGACGGAGCCATAAAATCGGTTGAAGAGGCAAAAAAGCTTGCAAAAGAGCTTGCAGAAAGGGGATTAAGAATAGTGTCGGGAGGGACGGACAACCATTTAATGCTTGTTGATGTAACCGTAATGGGGCTAACCGGTAAGGTTGCCGAGCAGACCCTTGATAAAGCGGGAGTTACTGTAAACAAAAACACCATTCCCTTTGATAAAAACAAGCCTTTAATCGCAAGCGGGATAAGAATAGGAACTCCGGCGGTAACCACCAGAGGCATGAAAGAAAAAGAAATGGAAAAGAAAAGCTACGAGCGGCCGGTGATCAAGCCCCTCAACTCGGGACTGATGAACAAGTTCGGTACGCGCACCGAATACACGCCCGTAACCCACATTGACGGGGTTTCGGTAAAATCGCTGATCGAGGAGTACGGGTCACCCCTTTTCGTCTTTTCCGAGCGAAAAATCCGTGAGAACATACGCGATGCCAAACGCATCTTCGAGACCCGCTATCCCAAAGTGCAGTTTGCCTGGTCATACAAGACCAACTACCTCAATGCCATCTGCCGGATATTTCACCAGGAAGGTTCCTGGGCCGAGGTGGTGTCGATTTTCGAATACCACAAAGCAGTTGGCAACGGGGTGCCTCCCGAAAAAATCCTCTTTAACGGCCCCGACAAGACCGATGAAGACCTGCGCATTTCCGTGAAAAACGATTCGCTCATCCACATCGACCACCTCGATGAGCTCTACCGCCTTATCGAAATTGCCGATGAGATGCACAAAAAACCACGCGTAGCCATTCGCGTGAACATGGACACGGGGGTGTATCCGATCTGGGACCGCTTCGGATTTAATTATGAAAACGGGCAGGCATGGGATGCGATCAACAAGATCATGGCAGGGGAGAAACTCAACCTTATCGGCTTGCACTGCCACATCGGCACGTATATGCTCACAGCTTCGGCCTACGGCATAGCTGCTTCGAAGATGGCCGACCTGGCACTGGGCATCAAACGCAGATATAAGAAAAACATCAGCTACATCGACATGGGCGGTGGCTTTGCTTCGAAAAACACACTAAAAGGTTCGTATCAGCTCGGCACCGATGCCGTTCCCGATATTTCGGAATATGCCGAGCAGATTGCCGGCTCGCTCCTCAATGCCGGCTTCGATACGGATGAACTGCCCTATCTCTACCTCGAGACGGGGCGCGCACTCATTGACGATGCGGGCTTCCTGCTCGGGACAGTCATCTCCAACAAGCGCCTCTCGGACGGCAGGCGCTCTACGATCATGGACTTCGGTGTCAATATCCTCTTTACGGCCTTCTGGTACCACTTCAACGTGGAAATAGACAGGGAAGTGAGCGGAGCTACCGAGCCCTGTGTCCTTTTTGGGCCACTCTGTATGAACATCGCCGTGGTACACGACAATGCTCACCTTCCCCCCCTACCCCGTGGGACCCGTCTTATACTCTCCCCCGTCGGTGCCTACAACACCACCCAGTGGATTCAGTTCATCCGGTACAGGCCCGCCGTGGTGCTGATAGGGGAAGGCGGCGAGGTAGACCTGATACGCGAGGCCGAGAGCCTTGAGGACATTGTGCGCCGCGAGAGGGTACCCGAAAGGTTGAAGA
>JAKIUX010000060.1 GCA_021647345.1 Hydrogenimonas sp. | reverse complement strand
AAAAAAAGGTTGGAATATGGAGAAAAGAGATAAGGAGAGCTGCCTCTTCGTTCCTGTAAAAGAGGGGGTAGAGCAGAAGAGAGCCGGGGCATAAGAACCTTCGGAAAGTCGCTGCACTTTTGCCATTTACACTATTGGTAGCTGTAAAAGTGCCTTTTTTAGGCACTTTAATCAATTTTATTTGGTATAATGTGACAAACTGTCAATGGGGTAGGCTATGCAGCAACTTGTCAAACCTTCCGAATATGCCCAGATGCACGGGCTCTCGCGACAAAGCGTTTACGCGAAGATAAAGCGGGGTACGCTTCCTTCGAGAAAGATAGACGGGCGCTACTATGTCATCGTCGCGGACAATATTGAGCCGGAGGTTGACAAAAGCGACAAAGAGGAGTCAATAGAGCATGTTTCGCTCATAGAGGAGTACAGAGAGATACTCAAGGCGAAAGATGAAACTATAGAGGTGCTGAAAGCATCCATAGAGGACCTCAAAGAGGCCAACGCTCAAATCACCCAAACTCTGCAGGAGGAGATAAACCTTCTAAAACAAGCCTTTCACGAAATGCGCACAATCTATCAAAGCGGCCGCCATCTTCCAAATAGCACAGAGAGAGCAGAAGAAGAGGTCCATATAGAGATAGAACCCGACGAAGATAGCGAAGATCAAACCCCAAAAAAAGAGACTCAAGAGAAGAAGAGAAAAAAAGAGAAGAGAAAAAAGGAGACCAAAGAGGATGAGGATTGCTGGATCCCTCTTGGTGATCTGATACAGAGAAAAAAGTATAATTACAACAGAGCGAAACAGGTGGTGAAGCGATTCAAAAAGGCTTACAAAAAGGGAGATAAGCGAATAAAGAAGCAAAACGGCATCTATTTCATCTCATGCTACGACTTTTACGAAGACATTTTAGAATAATTTTGCTATAATCTCGGTCCACAAATTGTCGGGGTGTGGCGCAGCCTGGTTAGCGTGCTACCTTGGGGTGGTAGAGGCCGCGGGTTCAAATCGCGCCACTCCGACCATTTAAAGCACTAAAGCTCATCAGTGTGAATTTCGATTTCCTGTCTGCAATCGTCACAATGCCCTGTCGGTGATTATTTACAATGGCTATATCAACTTTCCACCTTCCGATCCTCTGTTTCTCATTGGCGATCTCAGGTCTCTTACTAATAAGCGCACAGTCGATAATCCGGTCTCTTAGCGGTACTCGCAATAGCGTTTATGATTTGAATGGGCGTTTGAATTGGCGAAATAAAGGTATATTTTGACAAACGGGACACTTTTGGATAGTATAATATCAAAAAAGGATTGACTTTGAGCGCTGCGCAACAAATTAGATCACGACTAGATCACCTTGATTTTAATCGTGAATATGACGCTTCTGTTTTTGAAGGTATCGCTTCTAAAGAGACCATTAAAAAGACTTTACAACGCAGCCGTGATAAGATTGGTAAAACAACTGCCAAATATTTCTATATCAAATATACGCCTCAAAGTAAAAGAAAAGCACCGTATGAAGTCTATGATGACCAGGAAGAGGTTGTGCTTGATCCAACTCAATTTAGCTTCAACGCTTTTTGGCAAAGCGGCAAACCGACCACACAAAAGGTATCTTCCGTTATCCGAAACTACCTAATGGGCATGGATCAAAATGATATTTGCCTACTCTGCCGAAAATTTGGCAAAAATAGAGTCAAGGCAGAACTTATTGCGACCTACAAAGCATTTTACAAACAAGGGTTCATCGATGTAAAAGGACATAAAGTCCCACTTGAAGGCAGGTATGATCGCAATCCTGTTTTTAAAGAGATTCTGAAGATGATCCATGACTGCTAATGTCATCACACTTCTTGAGCAGATCAAAGAGCTTGATATCTTTAAGTCGCACCAGCTCTACTTTGTCGGTGGGACAGCTTTGGCATACTATCTTGGACACAGGATCTCTGAAGATATTGACATCATTGGTACTGCACCCCTGCCTCACCGCCAAATCACAAATGAGATTATGGCTCTTGGTGGCACCAAACTCAAAGACGCTAACGCAATAGCACTGCGGCTTGCCGGACTCTTTCCCGATGAGCGCATGCTGAAATTTAGTCTCAATAATATCAAGCTGGAGTTTTTTGCAGCATCTACGCCACTACAAAAAGAGATCATCAAAACGGCATCAAGTCAACCCTATAAAAATGGCAAACTACAGATCATTGATCTGCAATCTATTGCAAAACTCAAGCTCATAGCGCTGCTTAATAGAAAAAAATCAAGAGACTTGTTTGATTTTAAGATAATGCTTGAAAAAAACACACTCACAAAAGAGCAGATTTTGGAAATAGGATCAAAAGCAGTCACAAAGATAGACTCTTTTTTGGCTTTCTATGATTTTATCGAGAATATGCAGGTAGCTGAAGATGATGAGATAGTCTATCTTGATGAAAAAGACCCCAAACCGTTAAACTGGAATGAGATTCATAACGAAGTACTTTCACTTTTATCATTGAGAATGTAATACGATGAACTGTCAGTGGAATTGTCAATAAAAACGCCTATTATCTGCTGACATTTGATATATTTATTTTTTGCTAAAGATCAATAAAGCACGAAAACGAGGGGGGATTTGAGGAGTTTCGTGAATTATAGAGTTACACGGGTTCAAATCCCGCCACTCCGACCATCAAAAGGACTCTATCTTCTCTCTTGTACCCAAAATATATTTAGATCAAACGACTTTCACTTTGTTGATCTGTTTACTCTCTCTTTTGCAAATCATCAGTAACTACCCTGTTTCTTCCCTGCTCTTTTGCTTTATATAGATTTTTATCGGCTCTGGAGATTAAAGAGCCTATCGACTCGTTTTTCTCCCTGATCGCTATTCCTACACTAACAGTAACGTGGCCCACTTTCTCAAATTTGTGCAGCTCGATATGTTTTCTAAGCTTTTGAGCAACCTTTAAAGCCTGCTCTTTTGATGCATTCGATATAAAAAGAAGGAACTCCTCGCCTCCGTGACGGCAGAATACATCATCTTTTCTGATATGAGCAGTTATCAGACGGGCTACCTCTTTTAACACCTCATCTCCCGTATCGTGACCGAATCTATCATTGATGCTTTTGAAATGGTCTATATCTATATAGAGAAGAGCGTACCTTTTATCTCCGTTTTTTAGTCGTTTCATACAGCCTCTGCGGTTGTAGATGCCCGTTAAAGTGTCTATCTCTGCTGCGTGCGCTTTTAATCTGTATATATGAACCATCAGAGTAAGAACCAAAGAGACAAGCACGAAAAGACCCAGAGCAAAATAGGCTATATGTGTTATCGAAAGAACCTGAGCTATAGCCCCGTCATCTTTATGCACTATAATATAGTAGCCTCCATAGCCGTCGTCTATCAGTCTCATAGGGACAAAACTTACCGTATAGATCTCCCTTTTACCGCCCTTTAAGAGCTCAAAAATGGTGTAGAATTCACGATAGGGCAGCAGAGAGGTTTTGTAGCCGGACTCTTTAACTATCTCGGAACCCTTGGACAAAGCTCCGTCAAGCACGAACTTATCATCTATAAAACATTTTTGATAACCGCTTGGCATACCGTTTTTTACACTTCTTTTAAGCAGATCGTAGTTAAGGGCGAGCATATAGCTGCTTAATCCATGACTAACTCGCTCTAACGCCGTTTTCATAGCGGCGAACGAGAAGGAGATTTCTACGCTGCCGACAAACTCCATCCTGTAGAAGAGGGGGTATATAGCTCTGTAGGCGCCAAGGTATCTGCCAACTTCAAAACCGTATATCGGCTTGTGGGTATGGATCATACTCTCTATTGACGGCCTAAAAAGCAGCGAGTCCCCGAAAGTATCAGGTTTATGAACACGCAAAAAGGAGCGCCCATCGGGCGTATGGAACTGAAGATGCCGTAGGCTGTGTCGCTGAAGCTTTTCATAAAGGGGAAGGTATCGTGCGAGCAACTCATCTCTTATAAGCTGAGGGTCCTTCCCATTTTTGGCGTCGTACATGAGCTTTTTGGTCTCTATATCGAAAATGAGATCGGCTATCGTATCCGACTCCATCTTGAAAGACTCCATCTGAAGCTCTATAAGCCTCTTTTGCATATTCACCGTCTGTCTGATAGTAGAGTCTATCTCCGCTTTGCTGTAACGATCTATGCCGAAAAAGAGAAACATTCCGATAAGCACTATGATCGCACATTTGGCAAGTGTTGCAGGCCATAGGTTTTTATTATATATTTTCATACCGATATTGTATCATTTTACCTGTTTACATCAAAGAACAGAAATAAAAAAAGGTTAACGGATTGCACTATTTAGGGCCTATCGCCAATGCGTACAAAACCATACCTTCGTCACCCAAAAACTCTTTTACCTCATCGTCGTAATATGCCCCGATTCCGCTGCAGCCCAACCCCATATATTCCGACAAGAGATACAATCTATGACCCCAGAGCCCCGCTTTTTGATATAATGCTCTGTAGTTGCAGCCGCTCGAGAGTATAAAAAATGTAACTGCACTATCACTGCCGAGGCGTTGCTCGAGACAAAGATAGCCCGCTTTTTTAGAAAAGTCTCCCTCTCTCAATATCTCATTTCGCAAATATACCCCCTGTTTCATTCCATCGACTCTATTTACAACCATATAGAGCATCAGCTCTTCGTCACAATCGCTTGGAACTGGCATATATACCGCCTCAAGCAGAGCTTCGAGCTGCCCTTTCGATATGCTGTTTTTAGAAAACTCCCTTATCGATCGCCTCTTAAGTATTGCCTCTTCCCACCTATCTTTGTGAAAAGAGAGAGCTGGATATCGGGGCTCTTTTTTGCAATTTTTTAGCGTTATAGTTTCGCGATACGCCTTCTCTATGTCAGCGGCATGCAAAAATACTCCTGCAGGATCGACCTGCTCTAGCGCAAGATCGGGAAGCGATACCGGCACCCCCTTCTTTGGCACTGCGACAACCGCGCTCGACAGAAAGAACTCCTCTTCGCCAAAACCGAAGAATCGGTTCAGCCCCTGCAAATCTGCACCATACACCACCCTGTAAGCGTGGTTATATAGGTAGCTGCCCGCCTCTATGGCTCCTAAAATGTGCCCCGCATCCAGTAGCGTATATCTATAGGCTCTTTCACGATATTTCCAAGCTGAACGGTAGTAGACGGCCGAAACGAAAAAGAGCAGACCGCTCATTTGGTTCTTAAGTTTTAGAAGCGGTTCGAGCCCCTCCTCCTCCTCTTTCAGCGCATAAAGCATAACGGCAGACGATGTTGAGACTTCGAAGTGGTAGATACCGTCATCAAACCCTTCTACTCCTCTTGCCTGAAAGTATATCTCGTTTGGGTAGAGAGCTCCGGCACTCGGATTTGTTCTTAAGTAGTACTCAACTTCCGGGTAACTCTTTTTAGCGGTGATTCCGCCTATGTGGTATATGAAGCTGTGAGACGGAAACTCTTTAGATAGTTTAATACGAAGAAGAGAGGGAGGGTAGATTTTCATCGATCTGGGCTGATTGCTCCAGTCAAGACGTTTCGGATTCTGCCTGACAGAGAGCCAGGAGTGTTTCGTAGCTTCGTGATAACTACGGCCTGAACAGATCTTCATAAACTTTCTCGAGCACACTCTCTATACGCCTATAAAGATGAAGCGATTCACTCTTATCGATTTTATCTATAAGAGGACGATACTTCAAGTATACCTGCCAGGTTTTCTCGGAAGGCGAAGAGCGCCCCCTTTTGTGCAGCTCAAAAGAGACCGAAGCGTTGATAAAACCTTTTATCAGACGAATCTCGTCACTATCTTCAAAACGCCTCGGAAACCAGACCTCTTCCAGCACCTCATGGGCTTCGTAATACTCTCCAGCCTCAATATGGCGAATAAAAGCTTCGCAAGCCTCCCCCATCAATACCGCTCCTAAGCTCTAAGGTTTTTGCGCCAGTATCCTCTGCCGCCGCGCAAAGATATACAGATTTTATCGGGAAATCTCTTTCGAAATTCTGGCAAACGCTCTTTAGTCTCTTTTCCTGTGTCGCAGTAAAAGAGAAGAACCGTACCAGGAGGATACTCTTTTATCACAAACGGGTTAAAAAGTGTTGTGTCGGCGCCTTCTATAGGTTTGGCGATAGTATCAATCAGCAGAACCTTGCGCCCTTCACCCTCCCGCTCCTTTTTGGCCCTCAGATACTCCTCTTGGGTCCACTCATCTTTAAATTCAACGCTCATCAATCTATCTATAGTTCCCAAAGTTTACCGGAAACTCCAGATCGAGCGACTTCAGATGAGCCATAACCGCCTGCAGATCGTCAAGAGATTTTCCGCTTACTCTTATCTCCTCTCCCTGTATAGAGGCCTGCACTTTTAACTTTAGCACTTTTCTCGCTTTGTCGCTTTTTTTCGCATCCTCTTTTCCGATAGCATCTACGATAGCGAAGTGAGCTCGCCTTGTGCCGCCGCTTGCATCCTCTCGCCCCG
>JAKIUX010000059.1 GCA_021647345.1 Hydrogenimonas sp. | reverse complement strand
CTACTATTTTGATAAGTGTTCCGGGCAGAGGCTGGCCTACGCTGCCCTCTTTATGCCCAATTATAAGCTTTAGCGTATCTGGGTCGAGCATATCGGGCATATTTACAGAAACTACAGGTGATGTCTCTGTAGTGCCGTACCCTTCGAAAAGATCAATTCCAAATTTTGCTTTAAAATCTTTTCTGATTTGAGGTTTTAGCTTCTCGGCACCCGCTACCGCCATTCTGACGCTCGAGAACATGAGCGGGTGCAGCTTTCTGTTTTTGGTGTAGATTCTAAAGAATGTGGCGGTACCGAAGATGATTGTAGCTCTGTACCTTGCCGCGCTTTTGCCGACAGCCAGAGCGTCGGTCGGGTCGGCGACACTCACCATTTCGACACCCTCGCACAGAGGCAGAAGAGTAGTTACCGTCAATCCGAATGAGTGGAAGATCGGAAGGGAGTTTAAAATCACATCTTCGTCGCAGAAATTTAGCATAGCGCTAACCTGCTTTATATTCCCAAGAAGGTTTTTATGGGTAAGCTCTATACCCTTTGGTACTCCTTCGCTTCCGCTGCTAAATAGTATTGCTGCAGTATCGTTTAGTCGGCACTTTTCAAAATAGAGAGCCTCCAAAAGAGCTTTAGGAAGCAGCAAAGCAGCAGCAAGTGTCAATGCCTTCTGCACAGGTCTAATCTGTTTTGCAAGCTCTTCCATCAAAATAGGTTTTACGCCAGATTCACCTTCAAGCGGGTTAAACCCCCTCTTTTCAAGCCTCTTTAAAAACCTTTCAGATGTTACGACATACTCTATATCAGCCTTTTGCATAGCATATTTTAGCGCCTTTGGATCGATAGTGTAGTTTAGGTTCACTACTCTTTTGCCCATAGCAAGAAGGGTCATATTGGCAATGGCTCCGGCGGCGGATGATGGTAGCAAAACTCCGATATTTCGGCTTTTGCCTAAACTATTTTTTAAAAGCTTTGAAAAGAGAAGCACAGAAGTGAGCATCTTCAATCTATTCATATCGCTGCCTGTATCGTCGGCAAGCGCTCTCTTGAATGGAGCCTCTTTGCATCTTCTTAGCCAGTGAAAATGCAAAGGCTTCATAGATGAGACGCTTCTATCCCAAGCTTTAAACGATAGTGACTGCACAGCCTGCTTTACTGCTACTCTATCGGCATTCGACTTAAGCGGTCTGCCGAAAACCACACCCACTTCGCGACGCGGCCCGCTTCTTGTTATGAGCTTATATCCTGAACAGGCTCTTGAGAATGTCGAACCCCATAGTCCGTGGAGATAGAATGGAACTACAGGCACATCCACATCTTTCAATATTAGCTCGAACCCCTTTTTAAACTCTCCGAGCTGACCGTTGTAGCTGATTCTGCCCTCCGGAAAAAGGGATACGGCTTCGCCTTTTAAAAGGCGCTCTCTAACCGCCTCTAAAGCCCCTTTGCTCGCTACACCAGATATTGGGATAACGTCGAATCTTTTGAGAAACCACTTCAGGTACCACTGCTCATATATGCTTCTTTCCATAACAAACTTCAATGGTCTTGGCGATGCCACTTGCAAAATAAGCCAATCTATCCAGCTGATATGGTTTCCAAGAAGCAGCACACCGCCTCTTTGGGGTAGATTCTCAAGCCCCTCCACAAATAGCCTATACCTTGTCTTCAATATAGGAATCAAAACCACTCTGGCTGCAAGCTGCGCAATTTCAGAGAAGGCGTAAAGAGAGCCTATAAGAGTTATGAGTGCAGCTGTGTTGAATATGCCGTAAGATGAGAAGCCGGTTTGCACAAGAAGTATGGTGGCGACGAGAAAGAGTATCATCGTAACATTTTGAATAAAGTTGTTTCCGGCTAAAATTGTGCCGATCCTCTTTGGCGGTGCTAAATATTGTATTAAAGAGTTTAAAGGGACGATCAAAAGGCCGCCTGAAACCCTCAAGAGCAGGCTTGCAATAGCCATAGCGTCAGGTGAGGCGGTCTAAGAGAAGTAGATTAGTGAGAGAACCATGCCCAGAGCGCCTAAGGGTACGATTCCGAGCTCTATGCGGCGTCTGCTGATTCTGCCTGCAGCAAAAGAGCCCATCATCAAACCGATAGCGCTTGCGGCCAGTATGCCCTGGATCACTACGGTATTCTCGTCGGAGGTTACGCTTTTGTAGTGTGCCGGAAAGGCTGCTACGACAAGCTGTGAGATTCCCCAGAACATACTAAGCCCTATGATGCTCAGCCAGATGCTTCTATCCTCTCTGATGAGCGAAAGGTTTCTTCTTAGGTAGTTTAATTGAAAGTACTCTTTTGCGTCGAATCTTTTTTCAGCGTCATTCACGGAGCTTTGCGGAATTTTGAAGGCAAAATAGAGCTCCAGCAGTGTCATGGCTACGAGCATCCACCCAATAGGTGCTACAGATTTCAATATTTGCGACGGTGTATCGGAGCCGTCGTAGAGAGACTCAAACAGAACCGAAAAAAGAAGTGCGCTTCCAAGTATCGCCACGATTGTCGCAGCCTGGACTATTCCATTGGCGTAGGCGATACGTTCCGTTCCGGCTATCTCTTTTATGAGCCCATATTTTGCAGGTGAGTATATAGCGCTTTGGGCCGCCAGCAGAAAGGTTAGCGCGAATGCTATATAGAACCATCCGAGATAGTAGCTTGCTGTAGCTAAAAGGGCCAAAACGACGCCTGCAGCGGCGCTATATCGAACAACATGACTCTTTTTGAACCTGTCAGAAATGAAGCCGGAAGGCGAGAATAGAAGAACAAATGGTATCAATATAAGAGCGTTCACAAGAGCGCTCAAGATTATAAGGGTATCCCCCTCGTAACTCTTTATAAGAAGATTTTGAATCGTGATCTTATGGGCTATGTCTGTCATGGCGTTCATGACCAGTACCGCAACAAAGGGGAGAAACCCTCTGTTTATCCAAAGCTCTCTCATTTTAGGTTATCCTTTCTGCTTTTGAAGCTCTCTATGAGGTGCATATTGAATATATACGGTTTTAAAATCAGCGTAGCGTCAAATAGACTTTTTACTACCCTGTTTTTATCGTCGCACGAAGATAGAAGCTCAAAAGCGCTCTCTACCTCTTTAATGGCCAGCTCTTTTGCCGATTTCAAGTAGCTCTCTATCAACTCTCTTCCAATTTCGCCGCAACTCTCAAGCTCCTTTACCGCTCTTAGTATCTCAAGCTCCTTTTCGCTTAAAGAGCCGTCTCTTAAAAAAAGAACTCCGATTGTTATTAGCCGCTTAACCATCTTTTCATCTACACCGACCTCTTTAGCAGCCTCCTTTGTTGTATATCTCTGTTCGCTTGATGGAGCGGTTAAAATGTCGAGCGCTCCAAGAATTGACTCAAACCCTTTTTTAAAGTTGAAATCGCCTCTTTCTATCAACTCTTTTATCTGGCTTATAGAGGCGTTGAAGTTGTTTTGCAGATACTTTATAAATTCGATTCTATCAACAAACTCTTCATCATATAGATGCACATTATGTTTTATCTTTTTTGGCTGCGGAAGCAGCCCCTCTTTAATGTAGTAGAGTATTGTTGATTTAGGTGTTTTGCTTCTTTTTACAAGTTCGCTCATTTTAAGGGGCATACTCTCTCCTTTAAAGCTTTTAACTCCCAAATTGTAGCTTTTAATTCATAAAGTGTCAAGTAATGCTTTACATTCGAGAAAAGCTATACCCTTCCAAAAGTATGAAAAAAGGTTTTGGATTATCCTTTTATTAACTCTTTTTGCGTAACATTTGTATACTCTTATCGTAAAGGAATGGTCGATGTCGAAGATACTGCTTATGGAAGATGATGAGACTCTGGGAGAGACCTTAAAGGATCTCTTGGAGAACGACGGCTTTAAGGTTGTATGGGTAAAGAGCGGAGAGGAGGCTTTAGATGAGAGTTTCAAAAGCAGATTCGACCTATTTTTACTCGATGTGAAGGTACCTGATATAGACGGTTTTGAGCTTCTCTCATCTTTAAGAAGCAGCGGAGACGAAACACCGACAATCTTCATAACGGCACTGACAGATATAGACTCCCTCTCTAAGGGTTTTGAAAGCGGAGCCGACGACTACATAAAAAAACCCTTCGACTTCGATGAGCTTCTGGTTAGAATCAATGCTCTGATACATAAGCGCTACGGTACAAGCTCAAGTGTGCTTGAGTATGGCAACATTAAGTATGATATAAAGAGTGAAAATATCACCAAAGATGGCGAACCGATACATATTCCCCCTTTTGAGAAGAGACTTTTAAAACTCTTTTTGCAGCGCAGGGGAGAAGTTCTTTCGAAAGAGGATATCTCCTATGAGTTGGCTAATGGAGAGTCTGTAAGCGATCAGGCACTTAGAGTCCATGTCAACAAGTTACGCAAAGCAGGTTTTATTATTGCCAATTTGCGAGGTATCGGCTACAGGCTGGAGGATCCGGAATGATTAGCTATGAAAAGGGGTCTTTCTGGAAGTTTTTTTCGATCTACTTCGCCTCTGTGGCTATTTTGATCTTGACTGCAGGCTACTTTTACTTTAAACAACAAAAAGAGGCGTTGATTTCAAGGGAGCAGTTTTCGATTATCTGGTATGCCAGAATGCTCAAAACTACCGGTTTTAAATATGAAAAAAGTGGGTTTTCTTATGAGATACTCGATCGTAAAATAGCAGATTTCGATCCGCAAAACCTGAGGCTTACTATATGCTGTATCGAAAAGATTGTTCCGAGTCGTCAAAAAAACAGATATATTCTCATAAAAAAGAATAGAGAAGAGTTTGATGCCAAAATAGAGTCGTTAATGATAAAAATTGCACTTGTGCAGCTGATGCTTCTAACCCTTTTTGGCGCGATAAGCGCTATTTTGGCCCATATTTCGCTAAGACCGATGCGTAATATGATTATACGGCTTGACCGCTTCGCCAAAGATCTTATACACGATTTAAATACCCCGATTACCTCTATATTGCTAAATATCCGGCTACTTAAAAAAGATAGAGTGTGCGGCGATAAAAGGGAGCTTGAGCGTATTGAAACAAGTGCCAACGAAATCTCCTCGCTCTATAGCAATTTGAATATATTGCTTGAGGAGGGAACATTCAAAATGGATCGCATCGATCTGTGTCCGCTTATTGTAGAGCTCGTTGAACTCTATCGTCTGCGGTTTCCTTCGCTGCAAATCTCATTTAGCTGCAAAGAGTTCAAGGTCAAGGCCAACGAGGCTGCTATGAGACAGATTCTTCATAATCTTATGACAAATGCCTGTAAATACAACTTTGAAAACGGCTTATTGGAGATATGGGTAGATGGCAATAGGCTCTATATTAAAGATAGCGGACCTGGAATCGATCGTGTCGATCTGATCTTTAATCGTCACTACAAAGAGCGTAGCGGCGGCAGCGGCATAGGGCTGCATATCGTCAAAACGCTCTGTGAAGCGATGGGGATAAAGATCGAAGCGGAGTCCAAAAAGGGAATGGGTACGGTGGTGACCTTGGTTTTTCTTGAGTGAATAACCTCCCCCTTAACGCTTCATTAACCGTTTCGGGTTATCATGTTCGGTAGTGTACAAAACATCAAGAGTGAAAGGGGAGAGTCATGAGGGTAAAAAATTTGGCGATAAATCAAAACGGCTTCGCTTTCGATCCTACTACAGGCGAAAGTTTTACTGTAAACGAGACAGGTAGGCTCATCGTCGAAGCCCTGGCAAACGGAATGGATGAAAAGCAGATTGCACATAAGCTTGCCGAAGAGTATGATGTGCAAGAAGATGAAGCACTAAACGACCTGCTCGATTTCAAAGAGAGACTCAACCTCTACGGGCTTCTGTCATGATTATAGCAGTCAGCGGAATCAACGATACAGACAATCCGGGTCCCGGAATAGGAGTAGCCAGAAGTCTTAAAGAGTTTGACCCCTCTATCAAAACGGTAGGGCTGAGCTACGATGTACAGGATCCGGGAAACTATATGGATTTTGTCATAGACAAGAGCTATCTGCTCACCTATCCGTCCAAAGGGTGGGAGCCGATCTATAGCAGGCTTTTGCATATCAAGACGACTTACGGTCTTGATGCGGTTATTCCTACGCTAGATGCGGAACTGCCCCAGTATATCAAATATCAAGAAGATCTTGCGAAAGCTGGGATAAAAACCTTTCTTCCGAGTTTAGAGCAGTTTGAGCTTAGAAGCAAAGAGAATCTCAAAGAGGTGAGCGAAACTATAGGGATCGTATATCCAAAGACTGAAAAGGTCTTCAATGTAGATCAACTTACGCAAGCAGTCAAAGAGATAGGAACTCCTTGTATTGTCAAAGGCAACTACTATAAAGCCTACAGGGCAAGATCTATCCCCGAGGCGATATACTACTTCTTAGAAATATCCAGAGAATGGGGATTTCCGATACTGGTACAGGAGGTTGTCAAAGGCGAGGAGATGAATGTTATAGGTGCAGGGGATGGCGAGGGAGGCCTGCTGGGTCTTGTAGCGATCAAGAAGATGACGACCACCGCTCTTGGCAAGATATGGAACGGTGTAACGATCAGACATGAGTCTCTTTTGAGAGCGG
>JAKIUX010000058.1 GCA_021647345.1 Hydrogenimonas sp. | reverse complement strand
ACAAAGTCCTTTACGGTAAATATCGGCTCGCTCTTTACCGCCACCCTGTAAGCGGTATTTTTTACGACAAGCTCTATCTGCCCACCTGTCAGTTCATATTCAGCAAGCCTCTTTATATCGAAATCTTCAGAAAATGGAGCGTTTTTGGGAAGCATCTTTTGCCAAAGCTCTACCCTTTGGGCCCTATCCGGCCTTTTAAAAGATATCTTGTAGTTGAAGCGGCGCGAAAAGGCGGTATCGAGATTTTCAAGCAGATTCGTAGTAGCTATCAAAACCCCTTCGAACCTCTCTATCTGCTCCAAAAAGATATTCTGCATCTGGTTGTGCATCTTGTCTGCGCTGCTTCCGGGGCCGCTGCTTCTGCCGGTTAGAAACTGGTCCGCCTCGTTCAGCAGAAGCACAGGCTCGCTTCTGCTTTTTTCGCTCAACTCTTTGAATGTGTCGAAGATCTTGCGCACATTCTTTTCGCTCTCTCCCACATACATAGAGAGTATTTTAGAGCAGTCGAAGCTTAGAACCTGCCTCTTTAGCGATTTAGCCAGCGAAAGAGCTGTCATAGTTTTACCGGTTCCGGGAGGACCGTAGAAGATAATTTTCGCATCTATGCTTTTGGCTTTTGGTTTTATACCCCACGCTTTCAGCCGTTGTGACACCTTTTTATCCATCTGCTTCAAAAGGCTCTGCAAAATCTCTCTTGTCTTCGGATGCAGCACGACATCATCGAGAGTCGTTTTAGGATCTATGAGCTCAAAAAGTTCCTGCTCTTTAACAAGCATATCGAGCTTCAGTTTTGTACTCTTTTTCTTCTTCTGAGGGTGTATTATGTCGTGAAGCATCTCTTCGTTTATGAAAAATGAGCGGGTTATGCCGCCGAAAGGGTTGAGCATCTCGTCATAATCTATTATCTGTTCGCTTACAAGCTTCGCACCCTCTTCCAATAGAGCCCGGTTCTTGAAGCGGTCATACTCGTCATAGCTGACAATATCTATGAGAGTGTTCATATCGCGCAGATTCCCTTCTCCGCCGGCGTACTCCTCTTTAAGAAGCGCAAGAAATATTATCTGCTCCTTCTGGTTCAGCCCCTTCTCTTTGAAAAACTCCTCTACCACTATCGGCTCTTCGGTTACAGCCACACGCTCTTCGATTCTCTTCTCTAAAAGCCCCAGTTTATTTTGAAGCCGGCTTGCACCGGGTGAAGAGATAGAGTCACCCTGCCTTGGAGCACCCATTTTTGTATATAAATCTATGCGCAGAAACTGATCTTGAAGATACTCCAGATGGTCGGTATACGGGGTTATGTCCGGAAGGGCAAGATCGAGATTCCCTTTCTCAAGAAGCTTCAGCAGGGCCACGCTCGGACTGACACTTGTATGCAGAAGCTCCAGCATCGAAAGCTCTCCCAGCTTTATGGAGTGAAAGCTGTTTTGCACAAGCCAGCCGAGTTCAAGAAGATTTCTGATCTTTTCAAGATGGTTTACATAGCCGTATGCTTCGTCGGCGAAGATTTCGTTTAGAAGATCGACTACAGATGAGTCTTCGCTGCCCTCTACATAGCGCCTCGTGACTGCCTGAAGTATCAGCGCCTCTTGAGGCGAACACTTTAGCTGCTCGAAAATAAAAGTATCTTGAGGGTTTTTTTCGTTGATAAATTGAAGGAGATATTTCATAAAGGCCATAATACAGAAAGGGTATCAGCTATGTCAAGAGTTCAAAAGAGACTCTTTAAGTATCCGCTTCAACACCTTTCCGGTAGCGTTTTTAGGAAGCTCATCTATAATGCGTATATCTCTTGGAACCTTGAAGTTGGCCAGCCTCTCTTTAAGGTATACTCTAAGCTTCTTCATATCTACCTCTTCATCTTCAGCCTTCTCTATAAATGCGACCGGAACCTCTCCAGATTTTTCATCCGGTATACCGACTACCGCACAAGCACCCACACCGTCAAAAGCGTTTATCACCTCTTCAATCTCTCTGGGGTATATATTTATGCCTTTAGAGATAATAAGATCTTTTTTTCTATCTACTATAAAGAGGAAGTTATCCTCATCAAGATACCCCATGTCTCCTGTAAGAAGCCATCCGTTGACTATAGTCTCGTCGGTAGCGGTAGGGCGGTTTAGATAACCTTGCATAACGTTATCGCCCCTTACAATAATCTCTCCTATCTCTCCTTTGGGAAGCTCTATCATATTGTCATCAACTATCTTTATCTCGACTCCGGGAATCGCCGGACCTACAGAGAGAGCCTTCTGCCGCCATGCCGGGTTTACCGAAACAACCGGTGAACACTCGCTCAAACCGTACCCCTCAAGAAGCTTCGCTCTTTTAAACTTCGACGTGAATCGTTCTATAGTCGCTTCGCTCAAGGGCGCGGCTCCACTGACAAAGTAGCGAATCTTTTGAAACCACATGAAGTACCACGGCAGTTTGGCGCGACTAAGGGCGTTATAGACATCCGGAACCCCAACAAACATTGTGACCCTTTTAAAGAGTATCTGCTTGATAATATTGGAAAAGGGCATTATCTTGCGAACGATTACGTAAGAAGCGCAGTAATAAAGAGGCATAATAACCGTAACGGTAAGAGTGAAGGCATGAAACATAGGTAGATAGACTATAAAACGATCTTTGCGGGTAAAACTTGTAAGCTCCCCTATCGCTTTGCAGTTGTGCATGATGTTTCTGTAGCTAAGCATCGCCCCTTTTGGGTTTCCTGTGGTTCCTGAAGTGTATATTATGACGGCAAGATCGTCAATTTTAGGCAACTTGACATGCTCATGACTTTTCAATATCTCAAATATCTCGTCAAATCCGATATTTTTATTATCAAGCGCTTCATAATCACCCTCCCAAACCACTCTCTCTATAGAGGTGCTCTCCCAAAGCGGCTCAACGACACTCTTTTGTTCGGCTGAAGCCATTAGCATTTTAGCGCCGCAGTCATTCAATATATAGGCAACCTCTTCACTCTTTAAAAAGGTATTTACAGGTACGGCAACGGCCCCTATCTTGGTGATTGCAAAGAGACTTACGACAAACTCTTTGGAGTTTTGCATAAAAATGGCTACCCTATCGCCCCTTTTTATATCAGAAAGCTCTAAAAATCTTGCGAGGGTGTCTACCTTTTTTAAAAGACGTCCATATGTAAGCTTGGTCTCTTCAGCAAAAATCGCCACCCTTTTAGGAGCTCTTTTTGCGTGAAAAGAGAGCATCTCATAGAAGTTTTCGTATGGGTACTCCATATCTTTTAAAACCTATATCCTATAGATATATTAGTAAGTATAGCTCCTCCCTTGCTGAAAGTGCCGTTTATACCGTTTTCATTAGGAGGAGATTGAACGTTTCGCTCGCTCTTATGGTCATAAAGTATACTGAAGCCGGCCTCCAGGCTATCATCTATCTTCATCAGAGCGCCGGCAGAAAAGACGTGGGCGTCGGCATCTGGAAGCTCGAAACCGAGTGTAGCTTCCGGAATCGGCGTAGGGTCGTATGCGTAGCCGGCCATGAAAGTCCACTTATCGTCATACTTGTGGGTCACCCCTATTCTGATTGTATTGGTATCGCTCCACTTTTTATCTATCGGCGATCCGAAAACCGCATCTACAGTCGGATCGTCGAAATAGAAGTCGAGCTTCTCATATGCCGACCACCAGGTTCTCTCAAAAAGCAGCTCTACTCTCGTATCTGCAAACTGATGTGCCGCCGCAAGAACCAGCGTTGCCGGCAGAGGAACCGTTACGCCGCCTGCAGTATCGTAGTATGGAAGCTGCGGGGAGCTGACGGCTATAAAACCTGTTGAGCTTCCCTCAAGGTTAAGATCGACTTTAGATCTATAGGTGGCGCTAAGAGTCGTTTCAGGCTGCGGCTTATAAGAGATTGCAAGGTTATAACCGTACTCAAATGTGTCGCCGGTCATATTCTCGGCATACGCATTTGCAAGATACGCCTTTACTTTGCCGTCGGCATATACTCCGCGCACACCGGCACCTATGCTTAACTTTGGCGATATCTCATAGGATATCGTCGGATTCAGCTCTATTGTTTTGAGGCTGAACTCTTCAGCTTTCATCTTCTGAATAGTCTCATACCACTTTTTAGAAAGCCCGCCCGGCTCAACCAGAGATAGACCAAAACGCCACTTATCAATCTTTGGGCTTACATAGTGAAAATATGGCAAAAGAAAATCTTCGGTTTTAGAGTCGGCATCGGCCGGAGTACCGGCAACAGTGCCTCTAAACTCCACTCTTGGAAGATGAATGTATGTCAAACCCGCTTCGATTAGAGCGTTGCCCTCTATCCAACTCATATTGGCCGGGTTAAAATAGCTTGCGTCGGCCGAATCGGCCCCTGCCACATATGCCGCACTGAGCGCCATAGATCTTGTGGACTGCTCCGGAATCTTATATGCGGCTGCCTCCGCTACATCGCAAGAGGTCATAAGAAATGTTACCGCTGCCGCCGCAGATAGTAGAACTTTTCCTCTCTTCATCTCTATTCCTTGGGAGATTTTGTCTCAATGTTACCCAATCAATGATAAAAAGCGATTAAATTAATGTACTGTTTAAAGAAAAGGTTATAAAATGTTTCAGAATGAATTCATAAAAGGGGTTCCTGTCATGAAAAAGGCTTTAACGCTATTTATAGCAGCGGCTGCTCTGATTCTTACCGGATGCGGCGAAAGCGACGACAACTTTACGGCTGCAGAAGCGACCGGCGGTTACATTATAATGGATACAAGAGGGGGCAATATACCCTACCCTAACGACATTCTTTTTGCACCTTCAGAAACAGAACCGGCGGACGGTACACTAAATATACCATATCTGCCTACAGATAGCGATGCTCCCGTAAAAGCGGCTCTTAATACTCTTGACGGCTTCTCTACGACAGCTCCCGTAACGGTAGGGGTGAGTGCTGAAATAGACCCCGCAACACTGCCTGGAAATATTCATCTATATAAAGTAGCAGCTACAGAGTCCAACTCCACCTCGCCCGTTCCTATAGTGGGAGCGATCATCTCGGAGCTTGCATTTGGTGTCGATTATATAGCGACCCAATCTGAAGAGAAGCTGGCCATAGTTCCCCTTAAACCTCTTGATGGCGGCAGCCACTATATGGCAGCTATAACCAAAGGTGTCAAAGCGACAAACGGCAAATCTCTTGAGCCGGACTTTGTTTTTTCACTGCTAATTAACAATACACCGCTTTTTGACGGCAGCGGCAACCCTGCTGTAGTGGTAGAGAGCGATCCGAATGCAAACAGAGAGGCTTTAACTGAGCTTGCGCAACTGCAGCAGCTAACACAGCAGATGCTCTATGTAGCAGAGCGCGACAGAAACATCAGCGCCTCAAACGTAGCGGCAATATGGAACTTCACAACTCAAACAATCGGTGACGTGGCAAAAGCTTTTGCCGACAACAACTATAGCGGTGCGGCTCTTGGACTGCAAAATATCGGTTTAACATCAAAAGATATTCTGCTTGCGGCAGGTCTTGATGTCAACTCAACGATGGCAGGAAACGCCGACGTATATGTCGGAACTCTCTCTAACCTGCCCTACTATCTTGGTACCCCAAGCCTGAATGATCCTTTGGCTCCTTTGCAAAAATCGTTCTCGTTTAGCGGCGGGGCATCTTTGCCAAACATTGAAGCAAACCTTACAATCCCTGTTTTGGCAACCGTTCCAAACGGCTGCGGCACTATGCCGGCAAACGGCTGGCCCGTTGTAATCTTTCAGCACGGCATAACTCAAAATCGTACAAATCTGCTCGCAATCTCGGAGGCGTTCGCCTCTGTATGCTATGCAGCCGTCGCCATAGATCTGCCGCTACACGGCATAGATGACAACTCAAGCGCTCTTTATATGCAGGGCAAAGAGAGAACGTTTGATGTTGACTATGTAACGCAAGATAGCGACTGCAACGTAATCGCTCAGCAGCCGGACGGTAAAATCGACTGCTCAGGAACCCACTATATAAACCTTGCAAGCCTTCTAACCTCAAGAGACAACATGCGCCAGAGCACCTCAGACTTCATAGCCCTGAAAAACTCCCTAAGCGCCGCTGCGGTATCGACAGACGGACTGAAGTTTGATTCGGCAAAAGTGGCTTATGTCGGCCACTCTTTAGGAGCTATGGCGCCATTTGGCTTTCTCTCTAACGTAGCTTTGAAGTCGGTTGTGTTAGCAAACCCCGGAGGGGGAATCGCCCAGCTTCTTAACAACTCTCCAAGATTTGGCCCTATAATCAAAGAGGGGCTGGCGGCCAAAGACATAGCTGACGGAAGCCCGGAATATGAATCGTTTATGATTGCTACCCAAACGGTTATAGATGACGCAGACCCGATAAACTACGCCGCAAAAGCCTCTGCTTTGCAAACGATTTTAAGTTTTGAGGTAATCACAGATCAGGTGATTCCAAACAGCGTCTCTACCGCGCCTCTATCCGGAACCGACCCGCTGCTTAATATGATGGGAGCGGTAGATATCAATACATCAGCCGCACCGAAAATAGCAGTTGGAGCAAATACGAAAGTTCGCTTCACAGAGGGAGACCACAGCTCAATATTAGACCCGTCAGCATCGGCTACGGCAACTAAAGAGAT
>JAKIUX010000057.1 GCA_021647345.1 Hydrogenimonas sp. | reverse complement strand
AGGGGCTGGGTTTGCAGGTTGCTCGTTACCGAAGCATAATAGAACTGTTTGCGTCGCTACTGCTTATGTGTGCGGGGGTTATGGTTATGTTGGGAGAGTTAAAATTATAAAGGTAGAGAAATGGTAAGGTTTTTTAAGCGAGAAAGCGGTGATCTTTTTAAAAATCGTTTTTTCGGCTTTATTTTTAAAAACAGAAAGTTTGTTTTTGGCCTCCAAGTAGTTATAGCGCTACTCTTTTTTTACGCTATTTATATGGGATTTTACGATAGCTCTAAAGATAATATCTTTACTACGGCTCTCTTTTGGGGAATCTTTTGGCCATTTTTTATTGTAACGACTTTGCCTACACTCGGAAGAGTCTTCTGCGGTATCTGCCCTCACGGTTTTTTAGGAAAATATATCACCAAGATAGGGTTAAAACGCAAGATGCCAAAATGGTTGCAAAATCGCTATATTGGGGTGATGTTGCTTTTTATCGGCTGGTGGGGCGTCTACTATGTTTTCCCTGGAGTTTATCGGACTCCGCTTGGTACGGCAATACTGTTTGCTGTAATGACAATAGTCGCATTCATTATCTACTATCTATATAAAGATATGGCCTATTGCAAATATATTTGCCCCATAGGCACTGCCTTAAGAGCATACGCTAAGCTCTCGTTTACCTTTTTCGGCTCATATCAAAGCGCATGCGCGGATTGTAAAACTTTTGATTGCGCAAAAAGCTGCCCCTACGCTCTTAGCCCTTTTAATTTTGAAAAGAAAAAGAGCATGGGCGACTGTACTCTGTGTATGGAGTGTACTCATAGCTGTGAGGCGATAAGGTTTCGCTTAACGGCGCCTGGCGCAGCCATATATGAAAAGTTTAAGATTGTAAAAGAGGAGGTGTGGGTCTATATATTGATTTTAGCCGCCATTCCTATCTCTATGGCTTTTCACCACGGTCTTGGCAGAAGCAATATAAGCGAAGAGATGATATGGGTAAAAACGGCGGCGTGGGCGGCAACCCTCTTTGATGCCGGGAACTTTAATTTAACCGGACTATTCGTATTTTTGTATGCAACGCTATTTAGTGTAGCGGCAGCCGTTGTGGGAATGGCTATAGCCGCAAAAATTATGAAAAAAGATTTTTCAACTACGTTTTATACGCTTGGCTACGCTTTTGCTCCTCTATTTATCCTTGCGTCATTCGCTCATGCGTGGGAGTACTTTTTTACGACCAATTCTGCAAAAATAGTCGAGGGAATGGCATGGGGTTTTGGTTTTGATATTGATGTTGATCCTATCGCAAAACGAGGCGATAACTGGCTGCAGGTTTTTCACCTTTTTAGATGGATAGCTGTCGCTTGGGCCTTCTATATACTGTATCGCAGATTTAAGCATATCGATGCATCGCGAATGCGTAAAATCTTTGCCTATCCGTTTGCATCTATGCTGATACTCTTTTTTATAGGAGTAAATATATATCGAGACTATGTTTTGGAGACTTACGGCCGCAAGACGCATCATACTCACGCTCCACAGAAGCATCAAGTTGCAGCTATTTCAACTATCAAAGAGGAGGACGCTAAACATATATGGCTAAGCGACAGGGTCCCTTTGCATGAGCAAGGAGGGCCCGGCGGCATGGGTCAAAGAGGGCAAAATACAAGAGTGCCTCAAAAAAGTATCTATCTTCTTGGCGGAGACTTTAGTAAGCCTTTATGCGTCAATGAGATAAAAGGGCGCTTTTTTGTTGTAGATACGCAAAATAGATACAAAGAGGTAAAACCGGTCAAGAAGCATGGGTGTTTATCTGTTAGATTTGACACGCCTGCGGTCGGGTACTATAAGGTCTATTACATTCAAGAGAGTGCCGTCGGCACCAAGATCGCAAAATTTGAGTTTAAACGTTATGACCATAATAGCGAAGAGGAGTATAGCAAAGAGAAGATGCGGGCTAAAACCATAAAAGAGGTACCTTTTGATCTATTAAGAGTGCGACCCGATAATGAGACATTCTACTCTATGCCCGCTACGGGAGATACCGTACGCTTTCTTGTGCTAAAAAGCGGAGTTCCGTCACCGGGTGTTACGGTGCGGCTTACGACACAGTTTGGATGGAACAAGAGTGTTAAAAGCGATAGAGACGGAGTAGCCAGTTTTAAGTTGATCAAAGATTATATGCCCGAATGGAGCCATTTTAATCGTCGCTTCAGGGAGACGTACTGGGTGGAAGCTCAAGCTGAAAATGGGGGCAAAATCGATTATATAGTTGCGCAAGAGAGGTTTGGCCGCTCTAGAGATGAGTATAGCTCAAGCGCATACGCTCTAATAGTCGCTATCTTTCTACTAATTGCAACCGCAGGCGGTGTTGCGCTCTATCGCTATCGTACCAATAGGCCTTTCAAAGAGGTGAAGTTTGATGAGTAGGCTTAAAAAATTCATCGATCGTGCGGATATAAGGAGGTTTCGATTCTGGGTACAGCTTAGTGCATTTATACTCTTTGTATATGGCGGCTATTTATCTATCGACTTGGGTCGAGAGATGCCGGTATTTATATGCGGATATGACCAAGAAGCTGCCGGAATGTGCTATTTTATGCCCCTTCAGCACCAGTTGGCTCGCGACTGGGAGAGGCTGTTTAGCGCTGCCGGTCTTGGGGTTTTGAGCGCCTTTGCAATCTTTCTGCTTTGGTTTATAATCTTCAACAAGGCTTGGTGCGGGTATATCTGTCCTCTTGGCACCATGCAAGATTGGATAACTCTCCTTAGAAAAAAGATAGGCGTCGCATACAGTAACTATACTCAATCTCAGTATAGCTCGTTGAAAAAGATAAAGTATATATTTTTAGCAATCGTAATCATCTTTCCTCTTTTGATGGGTGCTGGCTTGTTTGGCGGAGAGTGGAGGGCGGCATTTTGCAAGATGTGTCCAGGCCGTCTTATTACACCTATGTTTGTAGGCGATTTTAGCCAATGGAGTATCGATTTTTCAAGCAATACCGCTATCTTTCTTACCGCTTTTGGCATCGCCTTTACCATCCTTTTTATTGTAGGCTCTTTTGTAAAGAAGAGATTTTTCTGTTTCTACTGCCCCATGAGTGCGATGCACTATATTTTTAGCCCATTTTCAATTTTAAGGCTAAAAAAAGAGGGAGATAAGTGCACAAAATGCGGCGACTGCTACAGGGTATGCGATATGCAGATATTTGATATCGCAGACGATGTAGTCAGCAAAAATATACTTCGCGATGACTGCATTTTATGCCTAAAGTGTATTGCTGCGTGCCCGGAGGAGGATGCTCTTCATTTAGATATTGTCAATATGGCACTTTTTCGATCTACAAAAGATGGGTTTGCAAAGAGAATGGGTGTAGATAAGGAGAGAGAATGAGCCAAAGCGGACCCTTGAAAACGAGGAAGCGCGAGCGGAAGGTTGAGGATCCAAAGTCAAGACATAAAAGACATGAGGCTATGGAGGCCGTTAAAGCTCTTGACTCTATACGGTTTGGCTTTTCTGAAAACCCAAAAGAGATGGAGTATTTTTACGATCTTTTTGAGAGGGTCTACTGTAGCGGCGAGACTCTTCATACCGATAAGCCGACAATAGGAACTCTTTGTATACAGGCACCGTATGAGATAATATATGCGCTTGGCGGCGTGCCGGTTAGGCTCTGCAACGGTTTTCATACCGATGAGCAAAGCGGCGGCGACTTTATGCCCGCAAAATCTTGCTCTTTGGTCAAAGCGACATTGGGAATGCTCAACCAGCACAATATTCCAACGGTCGATAGGCTCGATTTTATAGTGCACCCTACGACATGCGACCAAAAAACCAAATCTATCTCTACAATAGAGGATATGGGCTATAGTGTTTACCATATGGAGTTCCCTCGCCATAAAGAGAGCGAAGAGAGCCGAGAGTACTGGCGTAGAAGTGTAAGAAGCTTTGCAAAAGAGCTATCTGTTAAGATAGGGCGAAAGTTGACCAGAAAATCTATGAAAGAAGCCATAAAAAAGGTTGCAAGGGCGCAGTTGGCATACCATCGTCTAAGCGAATTAATGAAAAACGATCCTGTACCGATTTTGGGTAAAGATATTTTTTTGGTAACAAACGCCTTCTTTTTTGACGATATAGAGCGCTGGACAAATAGAGTTCACGCACTCTGCGATGAGCTACAAAAGCGCGTAGACGAAGGATATAACGCGGCTAGTAAGCGATCGCCGAGAATATTGTATACAGGCTCCCCTCCGATATTCCCAAACCTCAAGCTTCCTCTTATGATAGAGCAGGCTGACGGAGTAGTGGTGGCCGATGAGAGCTGTTCGGCAAACCGCCTGTTTAATGATATGGTATCGGTAGATGAGTGGTTTTTGTATGATATGGTAGACGCCGTGGCCGATAGATATTTAAAAGGGTGCACCTGCCCCATTTTTACACGCAATGAAGATAGAAAAAGGCGCTTGGCGGATCTTGCAAAGAGGTATAGTATAGATGGAGTTGTTTACCAGTCGTTTGCGGGTTGCCAAGTATATGAGATGGAGCAGCGCTCTATTCAGAGAGAGCTGGAGAAGATTGGCATTCCGATGCTGTATGTAGAGACAGATTACAGTCCCGGCCAAGGCGGACAGCTCTCTACTCGCATAGAGGCTTTTATAGAGTCGCTTAAAGTGCGGAAACGAAGAGTAGACCATAAAAAAAGAGGAGCGGTTTAATGCCCTATTTTGCGGGGATAGATATAGGATCTACGGCTATAAAGATAGTTTTGGTTGACGGTAACGGCGATATTGTCGGACAAAAGGTCTCTGCTAGCGGAAGCATGTTCTATAAGTATGCTAAAGAGAGTCTGCAGCAGCTTTGCAAAGATGTTGGCATAGATGAAAGCGATATTTCATATACTGTTTCAACCGGATATGGGCGAAAACTTTTCAAAGAGGCCGATGAGACAATAAGTGAGATTACAGCTAATGCAATAGGTGCAAGAAAGGCCGGAGAGAGGTTTGGGACAATTCGCACTATAATAAATATCGGCGGGCAGGATTCAAAGGCTATAGGGTTGGATGAAGAGGGGAATGTGGTAAATTTTGCAATGAATGATAGGTGTGCGGCAGGAACCGGTAAATTTCTTGATGTTGCTGCAGCAAAACTTGAAATCGATGTTGAGGAGTTAGGAGAGTACCACTTTAGAGCGTCCGGAACCCCTTTGGCAATAAACAGTACTTGCGCTGTTTTTGCAGAATCTGAAATCATAGGACTTCTTGGCAATGAGCACTCCAAAGAGGATATAGTCGCAGGGATCCACTTCTCAATAGCAAAACGTATAATAAGATTGACAAAAAAAGTAGGACTAAACGATATTATATATTTTGACGGCGGCCCCGCACTAAACGAGGGTCTTGTCGCCGCAATAGAGGATGAGCTTGGCAGAGAGATCGCAATCCCGGACTATCCGCAGATTACAACGGCCCTTGGGGCTGCTCTTTTGGCAAAAGAGAGCTTCGGGTATGCTGAAGCGTAGTGTTTTTGAGATACTTGTCTTGTTGCATGTAGTGAAGCTTGGCGTTGAACTTGAAATATACGCTAAAACCAAAATCTTATAAAAATTATAATTGACCATATGGCGACTAATACAAAAATTTGCAATTTTTTTTTATTTAAAGTATAATTTCAACCCTCCCCCTAAGTAGCAGCGGTTTGTTATATTTGCAAGCCGCTGTCGTATGTGACGCCAAATCAATACACAAGGAAACGAAAATGAAAAAAGGGATCCATCCTGAATTTGTAGAGTGCAGTGTAACGTGTGCCTGCGGAAATCACTTTACCGTACTTTCAAACAAGTCTGAAATGCGCATAGATATCTGCAACGCATGCCATCCGTTCTTTACAGGTTCTGAAAAGATAGTTGACGCCACCGGACGTGTCGAGAAGTTCAAAAACAAATATAAACTGGGCAAGTAAAGGCCCCTCCTCTTTAATTGCTTACGCTTCTTCCGACCCCTATAGGAAATATCGAAGATATAACTCTACGCACGCTGAGGGTACTGGAAGAGGCTGAAATTCTGCTATGTGAAGATACCCGCGTAACAAAAAAGCTTATCAATCTGCTTCAAGAGCGCCACGGCCTCAAACATAAGATAGAGAAGTTTATATCGATCCACTCTCATAACGAAGAGAGGGTTGTAAACTCTTTCGAACCATCCTTTTTTGAAAAAAATGTAGTCTATATGAGCGATGCCGGTATGCCGTGCATAAGCGACCCCGGCGCTATTTTGGTTGAGTATTGCCAAAAGCATCAGATTCCTTACACGGTTTTGCCCGGGCCTAGCGCGGCCGTTACGGCATACGCCGCCAGCGGTTTTAATGAGAAGGAGTTTCTCTTCTACGGCTTTTTGCCCCATAAAGGAGCGCAGCGCGCAAGGGAGCTTAAAAGACTCCTTCTTGAGCCCTTTCCTGTCATACTCTACGAAGCACCGCACCGTATAGAGAAGCTTTTTGCAGAGATTTCAGCCATAGAGCCGCAAAGGGAAGTTTTTGCCGCAAAAGAGATAACGAAGCGCCACGAGCGCTTTTTCAAAGATGAGGCCAAAGAGCTTGAAAGAAAGATAAGAGGTACTCTTGCCAAAGGAGAGTGGGTT
>JAKIUX010000056.1 GCA_021647345.1 Hydrogenimonas sp. | reverse complement strand
GATTTAAAAAAGTGTTTGGAGTCCACAATACGGGGTAGGCTTTTAGGGTTGAGATGGGAGAATAAAACTTCAGATAGACCACCTTGCTCTCTTTAGGCTCCAGTTCCATATCGAAATAGTAGTTTACTTTTTTGTAAGCTCTTTGTGCGACTACTCCTTCCTCTTTAAAGAGATACATGTTTATGTAATTTGTATTGGGATTATCTGTCTCCAAAACTATTTTTTGAGCTCTATCTTTATCATTTATAAGTTTGCACTGAATCCAAAGTTCCTTGTCGTTTTTAAACCCGAGCGAAAGATTCTTTCTGGTACTTTTAGTCCACTGTTTTTCGGGGAATTTCACTATCTCTTCTACATTGTATCTGCCGGCTTCAAGAAGGGTGTGTTTGCAATAGGGGAGTAGCTCTATCTTGTCAGCCGATACGACTACGGCAGCGATAGTGCTATTTGATAAAAACATGATTAAAAATATGACGACTATAATCATTGCACAATTATATCTTATCTTCAAGTTTCGATGATGCAAGATTATATGTCCTGCATTATCCACTCATAGAAAGGCAAAGCTTTCACCTCAATCTTTTCAAAAGTAAACGTGAAGCTGTTCGATAACGTCAAAATAGAGATATCCTCAATCAAAAACTTATCTATATCTTCTGCTGCATAAGCTACTTTAGCAGCCGCACTCTGCTGGTTGGCAAAAGGAGAGATCAAAACTGCCTTTCTATTCTCGACGTCGACAAGATCAACGCTGTCAGTATATGCCGCATTTTTGCCGCTGCTTGTCAGTTTCTTGGCCGCGATGGCATATAGCTGCCCCATGAGAGACTTCTCAAAGTACATTGAAGCTGTCAGAGCGAAGTCAAATATAACCGCCCTTTTAGCCGCTTTAGGGCACCCTTGCTTAGGCACCCATGAAAGCACCTGTAGCTCCTCCCACGATTTTATAATATTGTAGACCCTATCTTTAGATACTTTGCAGACTCTTTTAGTGAGTGTATATAGCTGGTTAGATGTTACCGGCTTGCCTTGAAATCGTGAAATATGTTTAAAAAGAGTCAGCTCCGTAGGGTCACGGAAGATATCTCTTGCTATTTTATGCATCTTCATTGTCAATTGAGAATCATGCACAAATGAGATTTCAGGCAAAGATCCGACTCTAATGTAAGATGAGAAAGAGTGTTCAAGAGATGTATGTCTCTTTTCGAAAGCGAGAAACTCTTCAAAATCGAGAGTGGGTAGAAGCAGTAGAGGCATCATTCTATTTCTTTTAAATGGTGCTCTTGTAACGACTATCGCCTGCTTACAGACAGGAAGCTCAAGTTGACCTTCATAGTGGTCGAATACGACGCACTCTATACCATTTTCATCTATGAAGGCTTGAATGGAGCTCGATAGCAGCTCTATATCTATACGCAGATCTTTAAGATCTATGTATAGTCGCTTCTTCTTCGGCAATTTCGATAGATAGTCGAGCACAAGCCAAGTTTTACCCGATGCGGGCGGACCGTAGAGATTTACGGTGTGAGACGGAATCTCTATTTTTCGTTCTATAAACGGTACCGCTTTGGGTGTAGATTCGTAGAGTACTTCGAGTTGCTGCAAAATTCTCCTTTATGTAGTTATTTCCTTTTAAAAAGGAAACTATTTTCTAAAATCATACCATAAAACACCGTAAAATCTTGAATTTGAAAAATCTATTGAGTATAATCTTGTCTCCAAAAAGCGTTGGCGGATGCAAGTCTAAATGTCAACAAGTTCTTTTAAGGGATAAACCTATGGAAAAAATAAGACTAAAGCTCAAAGCGTACGATCATCGTGTGCTTGACAGGTCAGTTGCTGCAATAGTTGAAGCAGTTAAGCGAACGGGAGCCGAAATACGCGGTCCAATTCCAATGCCTACGAAGATCAGGCGCTACACGGTGCTTAGATCGCCTCACATAAACAAAGATTCACGCGAACAATTTGAAATCAGAATGCATGGACGAATGATAGATATAGTCTCTGCGACTCCTGATACTATCGATTCGCTGATGAAGCTTGATCTTGCACCTGAAGTAGACGTGGAAGTACGATCTATGGGTAATAAGGGGTAATTAAGATGGAATATATCGTAGAGAAAATCGGTATGAGCCGAACTATCAGCGTTCCGAGTGTTCCTGTTACGCTGCTTAAAATACAGGAAGTTAAGGTTTGCGAGGTTGGCGAAGATGGGCGCGCTATTGTAGCTTATTCCAGAGGGAAGAAGCGCAACAAAGCTATCGAGGGTCAACAAAAGAAGTATGGACTAACTGCGGAGTTCAACAGGTTTGCAACACTGAAAGTTGCCAATAGCGAAGCAGGAGACCTCGACCTTGCGCCGCTTGCAGAAGCAAAAAAAGTAAAAAGCACTTTCACATCAAAAGGTCGCGGATTTAGCGGCGTAATGAAGAGATGGAACTTTGCCGGCGGTCCAAGAAGCCACGGCTCACGCTTTCACAGAGCTCCAGGTTCCATAGGTAACTGTGAATGGCCGGGCCGAGTACAGCCGGGGCAAAAGATGCCGGGACAGTACGGTAATAGCAAGGTTACAGTTAAAAACGAGATCGTATCTTTCGATCCCGAAAACAGAATTCTTGTAGTCAAGGGTGCTGTTCCGGGACCAAACGGAGCGATCGGTCGAGTAAGGATTTCTAAATGAGTACGGCAGTAGTATTGAATGAAAACCTCGAGAGAGAGGGTGAGGCTGAGGTTCCGGCTTCGTTTCTCGAAGCGAGCCCTCACAATCTATATCTGTATGTTAAGTCATATCAGGCAGCTCTTCGCTCAAATACGGCTCATAGCAAAAACCGCTCTGCCGTAAGCGGAGGCGGCAAAAAGCCTTGGGCTCAGAAAGGGCGCGGCGGTGCTCGTGCAGGTTCGATTCGCTCTCCTCTCTTTGTAGGCGGTGGAGCTGCATTTGGCCCTAAAGCGAACCGCAACTACGATCAAAAGGTAAACAAGAAGCAGAAGCGTTTGGCTCTTATGCATGCACTTGCCGAAAAGGCAGCTAACGGAAAGCTTTATATAGTAGACTCAATTGAAGTTGCAAGCGGAAAGACCAAGGATGCAGCCGCAATGATGAGCAAGCTCGGCGAGCGTGATGCTCTGTGGGTAAAGTCTCTTATAGATGACAAAACCTATATGGCATTTAGAAATCTTCCCAACTCTTATTTGATAGAAGAGAATGAACTCAACGGCTATCTGGCAGCAGCGTTTCGCGCGGTTGTTATTGAGAAAGCGGTTTGGGAAAATCTGACGAAAGAGGGCTAAGATGGCAGATATTACAGACATCAAATCGATACTCTACACCGAGAAGACTCTTGCGCTTCAAGAGGACGGAGTGATCGTTGTTCAGACATCTCCGAAAGTTACGAAGAATCAGCTTAAAGCTATCTTCAAAGAGTATTTCGGTGTAAATCCGATAAAAGTAAACTCGCTCCGCCAGAGCGGAAAAGTGAAGCGCTTTCGTGGCAAAGAGGGAAAGCGTGCAGATTTTAAAAAGTTCTATGTGAAGCTCCCTGAGGGTGCTAACATTGAGAGCTTGAGTGCGTAAGGATATAGAAGATGGCAATTAAAACGTATAAACCGTATACTCCAAGTCGCCGCTATATGAGCGTTGTTGACAGCAAAGACATTACATCTAAGCCTACCGTTCGCAAGCTGCTCAAAAAGCTGCCTGCGAAGGCGGGAAGAAACAACCGTGGGCGAATTACTTCCAGGCACAAAGAGGCTGGAGCTAAAAAGCTCTATCGCATCATAGATTTCAAAAGGAACAAATTTGGTGTGGAGGGAACGGTAGCTACCATCGAGTACGATCCCTATAGAAACTGCCGAATTTGCCTTATTAACTATGCAGATGGCGAGAAACGCTACATACTTCAGCCAAGCGGTCTGAAGGTGGGCGATAAGATTCAAGCGGCAGAGTCTGGGCTCGATATCAAACCAGGTAATGCAATGAAGTTGAAAAATATACCTGTCGGTACACTTGTCCACAACATAGAGATGAAGCCCGGAAAAGGCGGCCAGATAGTCAGAAGTGCCGGCGGTTATGCTCAAATCATGGGTCGTGAAGGCAAATATGTCATCGTAAGACTTCCAAGTTCCGAGATGCGTAAGATTCTCGGCGAATGTATGGCAACTGTCGGAACTGTAGGAAATGAAGAGTTTTCCAATATAGTTATAGGCAAAGCCGGAAGAAGCAGGCACCTAGGTATCAGACCTCAGACACGCGGTTCGGCAATGAACCCGGTAGACCACCCGCACGGCGGTGGTGAGGGCAAAACCAACTCGGGTCGTCACCCTGTGACTCCTTGGGGAATGCCTACTAAAGGCTTCAAAACTCGTCGTAAAAAAGCTAGTGACAAACTGATCATTTCGCGACGCAAAAAGAAATAAGAGGGTAAGTAATGGCAAGATCGATTAAAAAAGGTCCTTTTATCGACGAGCATCTGATGAAAAAGGTGCTCAAGGCGAAAGAGACCGGAGATACAAAACCAATCAAGACGTGGTCACGCCGAAGCACCATCTTCCCGGAGATGATCGGTTTGACCATAAATGTTCACAACGGACGACAGTTTGTTCCCGTATATATTACGGAGAACCATGTCGGTTACAAACTCGGAGAGTTCGCGCCGACACGCACATTCAGAGGCCATAAGGGCTCTGTCCAGAAAAAGATCGGGAAGTAAGGGGTAGGATATGAGTAGAGCAACACTGAAATTCATTCGCCTCAGCCCGACAAAAGCGCGCCTGATAGCACGTGAAGTACAGGGAATGAATGCGGAGCACGCGCTTGCGAGTCTTGAGTTCATGCCTAACAAAGCGGCTAAAGTGATATCTAAAGTTATCGCTTCTGCAGTCGCGAACGGCGGTTATGAACCTGAAGAGGTAGTAATCTCTTCATGCAGAATCGACAAAGGGCCGGTTCTAAAACGATGGAAACCGCGTGCTCGCGGTCGTGCATCACGCATCATGAAACCAACATCTCACGTGATCGTCGAAGTCACAGAAGCGAAGGATAAGTAATGGGTCAGAAAGTCAATCCTATCGGTTTGCGCCTCGGAATCAACAGAAACTGGTCATCTCGCTGGTATCCGAACTGGCAGAGAGTTCCTGCGTTTGTTGCGGAAGATGACAAAATAAGAAAGTTCCTCAAAAAGGAGCTCTACTATGCCGGCATCGCTGATATTATCATCGAGAGGACCGCTAAGCGTCTTCGAGTGACCATAGTAGCTGCACGTCCAGGCATAATTATAGGGAAAAAGGGTGCTGACATCGAGAAGCTCAAAGAGCGTCTTCAGAAAATGGTACAAAAGCCTGTAGCGCTCAATATTCGTGAAGAGAAGAGACCTCAGGCGTCTGCACAGCTTGCCGCGGAGAATATTGCTACGCAGCTTGAGAGACGAGTCGCTTTCAGACGCGCTATGAAAAAAGTAATTCAAGCGGCTCAGAAAGCGGGAGCTAAAGGTATAAAAGTTCAGGTTGCAGGACGCCTCGGCGGTGCAGAGATGGCGCGTACCGAATGGTACCTTGAGGGGCGTGTGCCTCTGCATACGCTTAGAGCAAAGATCGACTACGGTTTTGCAACCGCATACACTACATACGGAATTATCGGTGTGAAAGTGTGGATCTTCAAAGGTGAGGTTCTCCAAAAGGGGATACAGCCTGAGCCTGCGGAAGAGAAGCGCGGACGCCGTGCTCCAAGACGTGGAAGGAGTTAATCATGTTGATGCCTAAGAGAACTAAATACCGAAAGCAGCAGAAGGGAAGAAACCGTGGAAAAGCTTATCGCGGGAATCAGCTCGCCTTCGGAAACATTGGAATTAAAGCGACTGAAGCAGGCCGTATAGATAGCCGCCAGATAGAAGCGGCTCGTGTCGCTATGACCCGCCACGTCAAGCGTACAGGTAAAGTCTGGATCAGAGTCTTCCCGGACAAGCCTTTGACAGCAAAACCTCTCGAGACAAGAATGGGTAAAGGTAAAGGTGCGGTAGACAAGTGGGTTATGAATATAAAGCCCGGTCGCATTATTTATGAAATGGCCGGTGTAGAGGAGAAGCTTGCGAGGGAAGCACTGACACTTGCTATGCATAAACTCCCTTTCAAGACAAAAATCGTAACGCAAGAGGCAAGCAATGAAATATACTGAGATCAAAGATAAGAGCATAGAAGAGCTCCAGAAATTGCTTAAAGAGAAGAAGATGGAACTGTTTGAGATGAGACTCAAACTTAAGACTATGCAGCTTACAAATCCGAACGAGATTCGTACGGCAAGAAGAGATATAGCTCGCATAAAAACTGCCATCAATGCGCAGAAGAATGCATAAGGATTTAAAATGGCGTCTCATAAACGTATAATTCAGGGAACAGTTATAAAAAAAGCGGGAGATAAAACTGCTACCGTATTGGTGGAGCGAAGGGTTATGCATCCTCGCTACCATAAAACTGTCAAAAGATTCAAAAAATATCTTGTTCACGATGAGAGAAACGAAACGAACGTCGGGGATGTGGTAAGCGCTATAGAGTGCAGGCCAATCTCCAAGAGAAAGTCGTTCCGCCTCAAAGAGATAGTGAGCACAGGAGTCGGAGCATGATTCAA
>JAKIUX010000055.1 GCA_021647345.1 Hydrogenimonas sp. | reverse complement strand
CACAGCGAAGCGATTTTGAAGAGGTTTTCAGATATAAAGCTAATAGGTATAGATCGAGACCCGGAAGCGATAGCCTACTGCAAAGAGCGCTTCGAATCTTTTGAAGATAGATTTGAAGCTATGGAAGGGCGTTTTTCGCAACTGTTGGCGACGCTGCTTGAAAGAGAGATGGATATATGCGGTATATTGGCCGATTTTGGTGTTTCTTCGCTTCAACTTGATAAGAAAGAGAGAGGGTTCAGTTTCGAGTCTGACAATCTCGATATGAGAATGGATTCAAAGGCGAAACTTACCGCATACGAAGTGGTAAACAGTTACCCTCAGGAGGAGTTGGAGAGGATATTTCGAGAATATGGCGAGCAGAAGGCTTATAAAAGGGCCGCAAAAGCGGTGGTGGAGGCAAGAAACATAAAGCCGATAGAGAGCGGAAAGGAGCTTTCGGAAATTTTTGGAAGAGTTTTGAGAAAACGCGGCAGAACCAACCCTGCGACTACGCTTTTTCAGGCGATACGTATAGAGGTGAACGATGAACTAGGAGAGATAGAGAGACTTTTGGATGCGCTTGAGAGTCGGCCGCCAAAAGGTGCGGTTGTCGGGCTTATAACCTTCCATTCGCTTGAAGATAGGCTCGTTAAACGGCGCTTTAAAGAGTGGAGCCGCTCTTGCGTCTGTCCTCCCGAGGCTTTCAGGTGCCAATGCGGAGGTGATCATGCCCTTGGCAATATGAGTGTAAAGAAGCCGCTTACCGCTGCTGAGGAGGAGATAGCGGCTAATCCGCGAAGCAGAAGCGCGAAGCTTCGATGTTTCCGTTTCAAAGATTGAGAAAGGAGCTGTGTGGAGAAAGATATGAAAATCGAACATAATGTTCACACTGACGCTAAAGAGAAGATGGAGCTTGCCGATATAATAGATGAGACCGTCTATGATGGCACGGCGGATTGGCAGTTTCTATTTATCGTCATTATTACGATTTTCATAACTCTCCTTCTTTTGTTGCCCAAAATTTATCTGCGCAATTCGATCTATTACGAGAGCCGTGCCATCGACCGTCTCGAGACCCAATACGGTGCACTTCTTGAAGAGCACAAACTCCTTAGCCGCAAGGTCGAGGGTCTGAAAGTGAAAAATCAGATCCTCGATACTCTCTTTTAGGTATTACTAATTATGATAGAGAGGTTTATCCGTTTTGCCATAGAGAAGCCTATACTAAACCACATATTCCTTATTTTTCTATTTGTTCTTTCGATCTTCGCATATATAAATATTCCCAAAGAGATCTTTCCTCCTGCCAATCTCGACAGGGTTACGGTGACAGGACACTACTCTGGCGCCAGTGCCGACATGCTAGACAAGATGGCGGTTCATACCATAGAGGAGGGTCTTAAAAATCTAAGCGAAATCGATACCATCGAGTCGGTTATAAAAAATGGTTCATTCTCTGTAGGTGCCGATATAAAACCCGGTAACGATGCCGATCTTGCTCTGAGTGACGTTAAAGATATAATCTCGAACATCAGAAGAGATCTTCCGTCCGACATGGATGAGCCTATAGCTAAGGTAGCTAAAAGGAGTTTTCCTCTTGTCATCATCGCTGTTGCCGGAGATGTGCCTAAAAAGAGGCTGCTGCAGGTGGCCGACGAGATAAAAAGCGATCTTGCCGATCTGAAAGATCTTAGTGATATAGTGGTATATGGAGATGCCGACGATGAGCTCGACATTTTTTTGGAGAGCAAAAAGATTGATGCCTACGGCCTTTCAAAACGCTCTGTTGTCGCCGCTATCTCTCAGATTGCTTCTATCTTTCCCATAGGCTCTATACGTCAAAGAGGCGACCACCTCTTTGTCAGCACCATAAACGGAGAGAAGGATGCGAAGAGTCTTGAAAATATGGTGCTTAAGATAGATGGCAAGTCGATATATTTAAAAGATATAGCAAGAGTCGAGTTCAGGCTTAGCGATCCTAACGAAATATCCCATTTCAACGGCGTGAAGAATGTATCTGTCTCTGTCAGCAAATCTGAAGATGGAAACGCTATTGCCCTTTCCAAAGAGATAAGAGAGATGCTCAAAGGGTACTCTAAGCGTTACCCGAACCTTACTTTCGAAGTTTATACAGATACATCGATATGGATAAAAAACCGCCTAAATACTGTTGTTTCTAACATTCTGTTCGGTCTGAGTCTTGTCTTTTTGTCTATGCTCCTTTTTGTCAACGCAAGAATCGCCATAGTGGTCGCGGTAGGGATACCTGTCAGCTTCATGATCGGTCTTGTAGCTTCCGAAATATTGGGATACAGCCTTAATATGCTGACTCTTCTTGGAACGCTCATAGCGCTCGGAATGCTCGTCGATGAGGCGATAGTTGTGGCAGAGAATATATATCGCTACATAGAGGAGGGGATGGAGCCCAAAGAGGCTGCCGTCAAAGGAGCGGCAGAGATGTTTCCAGCCGTTTTGACAGCTACTATGACGACAGTCTTTGCGTTTTTGCCGCTTCTGATGCTAAGCGGCAAACTAGGAGAATTCATAAAAGTTCTGCCGGTAATGATAACGATTTTACTTCTTAGTTCGCTTTTTGAGGCATTCTACTTTCTGCCTCTGCATGCGAAAGATCTTTTAAAACCTACAAAAGAGGCAAGCTTTACCAGAAGGTTTTGGGAGAGAAACTACCAGATATACGCCGCTATTTTGCGGCCGATGCTGAAGCGCAGATATCTCTCGGTTGCACTAATGCTCATCATTATTGCCTCGTTTACATGGCTGCTTGCAAAACAGAGCCGTTTCCAGCTTTTTCCGGACTTCGACACAACACAGATATATGTTAACGGCGAGGTTGATATAAATAACGATCTTTTCGAAAACGAAAAGATTGTCTCTCGTCTGGAAGAAGCTCTTTTAAAAGAGCTCCCAAAAGATGATGTCTCATCTATAACAGCAGTTATAGGACTAAAAGTAGACAGTAACAACAAAGGGGAGCATGCCGATAACCTTTTTCATATCTTCGTAAATCTCCACGAACCAGTGCCAAAAAACTTTTTTGACAGATATATAAACCCGTATCTAAGCCCGGAGTATGATGATTCTGACATGATGCGCAGACGTTCTGCTCAGGAGGTAGCGGCACATATTCAGCAGATAGTGGAGCCTTTTAGAAAGATGAAAGATGAGTATGGGCCTCTTTTTAAAGAGCTTAATGTGATTGTACCTCAAGCCGGCATAGTAAAAAGCGATATAGAGATCTCTCTTTCAGGCGATCCTACAGGTGTTAGTGAAGCTCTGAAGCGTCTTGAAAGAGAGTTGGCTAAGATTGAAGGTATTGAGAATATCACAGATGACGCCAAGAGGGGAGAGGACGAACTGAAACTTCGCATAAACCGCTACGGTCAGAGTCTTGGCTTTAGCGAGGGAGCCGTCACCCAGGCACTGCAGCCATTTTTCTTAAAAGGTGAGTATGCGAAGATGTTCAATGAAGAGGGGCTTGTACGCATACGGCTTGAGGATATGAATAAAGAGAGGCTGGAAACTCTCAAACGTTTCAAGCTTCAGGTTCCTAGCAGCAGTGAACTTGTAAGGCTTAGCGATATTGTCGACTTTGAGAGAAAAAGGAGCTTCGCTAAGATTTTTAAAGTAGATGGAGAGCGGGTAAGTACAGTCTATGCCTCTTTAAATAAAAAGATCATAACTTCAGGAGAGGTTATGGAGAGGCTTGAGCCTATTTTTGAAGAGTTTAAAAGAGGTGGGATAAATATTGAGATAAAGGGCGAAGAGAAAGAGAACAGAACGGTAAAACGGGAGATCATTCAGTCTGCTGTAAT
Source organism: Hydrogenimonas sp. (assembly GCA_021647345.1). GTDB lineage: Bacteria > Campylobacterota > Campylobacteria > Campylobacterales > Hydrogenimonadaceae > Hydrogenimonas. Next base: position 2,823 of record JAKIUX010000055.1, on the reverse strand, counting down.
TGCCATATTTCTTATATTCGTAGCCCTTGTATGGATGTTTAACTCGATAGCACTTCCGCTTATAACTCTCTCAACTATTCCGCTTTCGATTCTCGGAGTTTTGATAGGTCACTACATAATGGGCATTAATCTAACCATGCCGAGTCTCATAGGCATAGTTGGTCTTTCCGGTGTTGTTGTCAACGATGGTCTTATAATGATGGACTTTATAAAAAAAGCTAAAAATATTGACCAACTTCTTGAAAGAGCTAAGCTTAGATTGAGACCCATTTTACTCACATCCATCACAACGGTTTTAGGGCTCTCATCTCTTATGTTTTTCGCATCAGGCCAGGCTCTTATACTTCAGCCTATGGCTGTGACACTCGGCTTCGGGCTCATCTGGGCTACTATTCTTAATCTCTATTTTGTTCCGCTTCTCTTTTCGATTCTCTACAAAATTAAGGCGTAAAGCCCTTTTCGACGACATTTTGCGAAAATTTTAAGCTCATATTTGTGATAATGAACCTTAAACGAAAGGGGTGAATTAAAATGTTCAAATGTATTGAAGCAAAAGATCCGGAATTGATAAAAGAGATTTATAAATTTAGGTATCAAATAGCATGTGAAGAGGAGGGGATATTTGATAAGAATAATTATCCTGATGAGTACGAGAGTGATGAATATGATAAATATAGCTTGCAGTACGTATTTTTAAATAAAAAAAATACTATTGTTGCTTGCGTTCGTCTTATTTATAACTCTAAAATTGGTTATCCAACATTAAATAACTTAAAATTATTTAATAGGAAAGAAAATAGTGTTCTACTACATAGTAGAACAGCTGAGCTTTCAAGAATTTTCATAAAAAAAGAATATAGGAGTATTAAAAATACTAGGCAAATAATCGACTTAATAAAGATTAACACTGGTAAAAGAATGGAAGAGATGAATATTGTATATTCCTATGGAGCACTAGAAAGAAGTTTTTTTAGGTTACTTCAAATATTTAAAATGCCTTACAGGCAAATTGGTCCATTTCAGATGTATGGAAGGAAAATGCGAGCTCCTTGTATTATGTATACAGATGAGTTAATAGAATTAAATAAGGAGTTATTTATTGAAAAGGTTTGCTAGATTTTTTTTAAGTTTATTGCTTATGCATTCTTTATCTTATTCTAAAAGTAATGATACTGGCAATCTTTTAGAGAGTATTGGCCAAGATGCAAAAAAATATGAAAAATTGGCCGAAAAGACAAAGTTAAGAGAACCGTATCAGCCATATATTGTTTCAGTGCTTACAGGTAAAGAGCTTGAAAATATGGGCGTTTCAAATTTAAAAGAGGCTATTTTGCTTTTGCCGGAAACTGATATTGCTACTGACAATATGGATAATGAGCGTATAGTTTTCAGGGGATCCAACCCCTTTGCGTTTGGTCAGAGTAAACTTTTTATAGATGATGTAGAGGTTAATGATCTTTTCTTCGATAGTTACGGAAACTGGCTCTCTATGCCTATAGAGATGATCAAGCGCATAGAGGTTACAAGAGGACCAGGCGGCATTAGTGACGGCATCAACGCATATGCGGGCTCAATTAAGGTTGTAACTTACTCAGAAAAGCTTGATTCTGAAAATGAAATAGACAAATTGGTTGCAAAAGCCGGAAGCTATGATTATAAAATGGGCGGTGCGGTATTTAGGCACAAAAATGAGGAGCTTTTGATATATGGAGATTTTTACTATCAAAAAGATGACAGATCTTTGCCTGTGGGCAAAGATTCTCTCTCAACAGGGCGTTACGGCACCGTAAATGTTCCTCTCTCCAGAGAGGGCGAGGCGCCGCTTTGGATGAGAAACTATATGGCGGGAATTCAAATAAAGTATAAAGAGTTCAAGCTTGACGCAAGAACTCTTTATTATGAACGAGGGAGTGCGTTTGGTATAAACGGCATGCTGCCGGAGCCAAAAGATCATGCTAAATTTCCTTTTTCATATGTTCAACTCAGTTATGAAAATAGCGGCGAGAGCGTCAGTTTTAAGGTAAACGGAGGCGCGAAATTTAACTCTTTTAAAAGTTCGTCTAAACTTGCTCCCGATGATTTGATTTTTCCTGTTACGCTAACTCCATCCGGATTTATCAATCAGCCACTCTCGTTTCCTGACGGTTTTTACGGTATTCATGAGCTTTACCAGCGCCAGCTGTACCAGAGCATGCATGCATCGTATAGCGGTTTTGCATCTCACAAACTTGACTTTGGCTATTCTATTTCTCAAGAAAAGACGATTAAAGAGGTTACGATTACTACAGATCGCAGTGATGGTATAGGGCTTGTAGATTACTCTGATACTCTGCCGTTTACAGACCCTAACGCCAAACAAAACACCTGGAGGCTCTATATTCAAGACAGGTATAGATACAGTGACAAGATCACATTTCAAGCAGGTCTGAATATAGAGAAAAATAGCAATATCTCTACTCAATACAATCCAAGAGTCTCTGCAGTCTATCAGCCCGATGCACAAAATGTTTTCAAGTTTATATATAGCCGATCTACCAGGTCGCCGTCTTGGCAGGAGGTCTATACACTCAATAATAGTGCCCGCGTCGGTAATCACGATTTGGACCCTGAAGTTGTAAACGCCTATGAGGCAGCATATATTCATATGTTTGGACTTGATAGATTCATGCAGATAAACCTTTTTTATTTAAGAAATAGCGATCAGATAGATAACCTTAATGAAGATTATCAGTATCGAAACAGCGGTTCTTCAAACATATGGGGGGTAACTGCAGAGTATAAAACCGATATTTTTAGAAGCGGATATCTTTACTGCAACTATAC
>JAKIUX010000054.1 GCA_021647345.1 Hydrogenimonas sp. | reverse complement strand
TTTGGAGGAGTCTGTAAAGATTAGCTTCAAAGATGAGAGTCTCTTTTTAACTTTGACTCTCTCTTCAAACTTTGGCGCAGCCTTTGAGATGTAGTACTCCTTTATTGCAGGAACTCTCTTCACTGCGCACCCGTTTAACAGAAGCAGAGCGAATGTTATGAGCGTAAGCAGCTTTAACATTTTTAAAAAGTTTCTCATTTTATCTCCTCGCCGGGCCCAAGTGTGGGTTCAGACTCTTTAAAAAGCAGATCTCTGGGACTATTCTTTATCATCAAAGCATCCTCTTGCAGAAGATATATCAGCTCTCTGGATGCCCTAAGAAGAGCGTTGGACTCTAAGATTGTCCTTTGTAAAATAGCTTTTACATTGAAGTCGCCGCCTTCGATCCTTTCAGCTAGCAGGTCGTTGACTCTTTTGAATGATTGGGCACTCTCTTCTACAGAGCGCAATGCTCTCTTCGCATCTTTACTCATCTTAGTCGTCTCTTTTTTCATAGCCTCCACAGCTTCAAAAAGCGTGTCGCTCTTTTTGGAGGCGTCAGCAAGATTGCGCAAGAGAGTCTCGAGACTCTTCGCATTGTTGTCGCTCAATATCTTTTTTAAAGATGACGATGAGTCATCTATATTGGCCAATGTGTTACTCAAGTGCTTTAGGTTCTCTTCGCTAAAGGCTGTGTTTAGTCGATCTAACGCTTTGGATATCTGTACGGCCAAGTCGCTTACAGAGGTTCCTATCTGAGCGAGAGTGGAGGGCTTGGAAGGGATGACCGGAATTTTGCCCGGTTCGCTCTTTATGACCGGAGCTCCCTTTTTGCCGCCTATTATCTCTATATATGCAATTCCTGTAATTCCGGTGAAGTTCAACATTGCGTACATCCCTTCACGCAGGGGAAAATCTTTGGGTATTTGCAAAAGGAGTCTGATCCTTGTAGGGTCGTTTGGGTCTATATGAATCTCTTTTACTTTTCCTATGTTGACTCCCATATACTTTACAGCTCCGTCAGGCGGAAGGCCGGCTACAGACTCTTCCATATAGGTATAGTAGTAAGCGAACTCTTTTTTATTGTTATATTTTCCCATCCAAAGGGCAAATCCTGCCGCACCTGCACCCAGCAGGAAAATGAATAGTCCTACTATCGTGTAGCTTGTTCTGCTCTCCATCAACTCGCCTCCATCTTCATAGCCTCTATACGCGCTTTTGCGCGGTTACCGCCAAAAAATTTTCTAATAAACGGGTGGTCCCTCTTCAAAACCTGCTTCAAACTCCCCTCAGCCACTACGCGCCCTTCGCCCAAAACCGCCATTTTGTCCACCACATTGAAGATTGTGTCTATATCGTGCGTTATCATCACTATAGTGAGGCCAAGCAGGGATCGAAGCTGAGTTATGAGCTCGTCAAAAGCCTCGGCGCTTACAGGGTCAAGGCCAGATGTCGGTTCGTCGAGAAAGAGAAGTTTTGGATCCATTACCAGAGCCCGCGCAAGTGCGGAGCGTTTTACCATTCCACCGCTTAGTTCGCTGGGGTATAGTCTTCCGACATCTGGGTCGAGCCCAACCATTTTCAGCTTCGACCTTACAATTTGCCTGATGGTCGCGTCGGAGAGAGAGGTATACTCTCTTAACCATACTGCTACATTCTCCTCCACGGTAAGTGATGTAAATAGAGCGCCGAACTGAAAAAGAACTCCCCATTGGCTTCTTAACTTTTGCGCCTCTTTTTGGCTTATTGTTTCAAGGTTTTGGCCGAGAATCTCGATCTCGCCACCACTTGGACGAAGAAGCATTATCATCTCTCTTAAAAGTGTTGTCTTGCCCGATCCGCTGCCTCCTAGTATCGCGTATATCTCGCCCTCTTTAACGGTTAGATTTACATCTTCGTGAACGGTTTTGTCTCCGAAAACGGTACGAACATGTCTCATTTTTATTATCTCTTTCATATGTCAAGCTCCGTGAATATGACCGAAAAGAGCGCATCCATGGCGATTACAAGAAAGATTGAGTTGACAACGCTCATTGTGGTGTAACGCCCTATGCTTTCTGTGTTGCCTGAGACCTGGAAGCCTCTGAAGCAGCCTATTGAGGCTATGATAAGAGCAAAAAATGGTGCTTTGAAGAGTCCGACGAGATAGTGTCTTACATCTACTTCATTGTGGAGCCTTTCTATAAACTATGCCGGCGTAATATCGAGCTGCATCTTAGCTACAAGCAAACCGCCGTAAATTCCTATAATATCGGCAAAGAAGATCAGCAGAGGAAGAGCTATCATCATAGCTGCTATACGCGGAAAAACGACAAAACGGAATATCTCAAAACCCATAGTCTTCATTGCGTCTATCTCTTCTGTTATTTTCATAACTCCTATCTGGGCAGTATATGCGGAGCCGCTTCTTCCCGCTACGATGATAGCGGTTATAAGGGGTGCGAGCTCTCTTGGAATTGAGATGCCGATCATATCGACTATGAAGATATTGGCGCCATACTTTTGAAGCTGCACCGCGCTTTGAAAGGCGATGACGATTCCTACAAGAAAAGAGCTTAGAGCCACTATCGGTATCGCCGTGACGCCGGTGCTATATATGTTAACAGCTGTCTCTTTTATTCGAAAGGATGATGGGCGCTTCAAGGTATCAAAAACGGCTATTGCCGAGCGCCCAATGAAAGAGAGAAAGAGAACAATATCATAATAGATCGATACCGCCCCTTTGCCTATGCGTAAGATCGGCTCTAAAAGTGAGGCGAAAGTGGCACTTTTTGGTCTATATGAAGGTGTATAGAACCTTTTTACCATACGAAACATTCGGCAAAACTCTTTTGGTGTGTTTATCACCCTTGTATCAGCTATCTTTTTTAGCTCGCTTCGCATCGTTATAAAGAAGATCATTGCGCTCGTATCTATCGACTCTACTCTTTTAAGGTCGAGTACAATCTTTTTGGCGTCGAAAATTTCCGGTAGAACTTTTTTATAGAGGCTCTCTATGGAGCCGAGCGACTCCACGCTCCAAATGCCGCCCAATCTGATTGTAACGCTCTCTTTTGAGCGCTCTATATCGATATACTCTTCACTATTCATGAAAAACATTCTATCCTATTAAAAATAATAGGAGTATAAGTGGGGTGTATGTACTGTCAAAAGAGGCTTATGTATAAACAAGGCTTTATCATCAAAACTCTATAATAAGATCGATTAAAAGTATGATAGCCGATGGAGAAGATTTGAGAATAGATAAATATTTAAGCAGTGTTAATCTGGTTAAAAGACGCACTGTCGCTCAAGATATGGTTAAAAGCGGTGTTGTCTTCATAAACGGTCAGCAAGCGAAGGCGAGCAAAGATGTAAAAGTTGGAGATACTATAGAGATTCGCTACCTTAAAGGTTCCAAAATCTACAAAGTTCTTAAAATCCCTGCGACTAAAACTATTCCAAAAAGCGCGAAGGATGAGTATGTCGAGGAGATATCATGAAATACGATGAGGCGAAAGAGGCGTTCGAGAGGCTATTTTCTGGGCAGATGGAAGAGAGTGAAGCGAGAGAGCTTCTCGTAGATATGGCTAAAAGAGGCGAGAGCGCTGATGAGATTGCAGCGGCTGCCGAAGTGATGCGCGAGCACTCCATAAAACTGCCGGTTCCAGAGGATCTTCGAAATAAGCTTATAGATAACTGCGGTACAGGTGGAGACAAGAGCGGAAGTTTTAATATCTCTACAACCGTCTCCTTGCTGCTCGCCGGGGCCGGCTGCTATGTGGCTAAACATGGGAACCGTTCGATTACAAGCCGCTCAGGAAGTGCGGATATGCTCGAAGCTCTTGGAATCCGACTCGATCTTTCACCAAAGCAGCAGGTTAAGATGGTTGAAGAGTGCGGCTTTACATTTATATTTGCGGTTTTGCACCATCCGGCTATGAAGTTTGTTATGCCGATAAGAAAATCTATACCGCATCGTACAATATTCAATATTCTTGGGCCGTTAAGCAATCCGGCCGGAGTCAAGAAACAGATGATAGGAGTTTTCGACCCTTCGTTTGTTTCTAAAATGGCCGAAGCTCTAAAGAGGCTTGGAAGCAGCAGGGCTCTTGTGGTTAGCAGCCTTGACGGTCTTGATGAGATCTCGGTATCGAGCAGAAGCGAAGCTGTGATGCTTGAAAACGGCAAACTCAAAGAGATGACGATAGATCCTCTTGAATTGGGAATAGAGCGCTATCAGTCCGACTCCATAAAGGGGGGCGACGCTATGGAAAATGCCAAGATAACCGCTTCTATACTCGCAGGAGAGACAAAAGGGGCCAAGCGGGAAATAGTCTTGTTAAACGCTGCTGCCGCTTTGATGGTAGATGGTAAAGCCACATCTTTAGACGAGGGTCTGCAAATTGCCGCTGAGACGATCGATTCTGGCCGGGCAAAGGCCGCTTTAGATAAGATAATAGAGGTCTCAAACTCTTTATGAAAAGGGCAATGAGTGCCTCGTTGAGCGAGGTTGAAAAGGTTGCGGAGTCTATTGCTAAGTCTCTTCCTCAAAGCGCTGTAATATTTTTAAGGGGTGATCTGGCAGCCGGTAAGACGACCCTGGTTAAGGCTATTGCAAAAATAAAAGGGTGTACAGAACCGGTAACTTCTCCTACATTCTCCATAGAGCAGGTCTATGACGAAACTCTCAGGCACTACGATCTTTACCAGTGCCCCAACGATAAATTTATAGCTTTGGGGCTTCTTGAGAGCCTTGAATCTCCAGGCTGGCACCTTGTTGAGTGGGGAGATGAGGCTTTAAGAGAGCTTTTAAGAGGGTATGGAATCTTTACCGCGGTTGTTGAAATTGAAAAGGGTGATAATAAGAGAATCTATAGGATTGAGACAGATGCATAGTCTAAGAGCGGAAAAACTTAGCAAAACCATTAAAAAGAGCGTTATTGTAAGAGATGTCTCCATCTCTTTGAATACCAAAGAGGTTGTAGGTCTGCTCGGGCCCAACGGAGCCGGAAAGACCACCACTTTCTATATGATATGCGGTCTAATAAGTGTTAGTGGCGGGCATGTCTACATCGACGACGAAGATGTAACTAAGACCCCCCTTCATGTCAGATCTAGACTCGGCATAGGCTATCTTCCGCAAGAATCGAGCATATTTAAAGATCTTACAGTCGAGGAGAACCTTCTTATAGCTGCCGAAGCCGCCAAGCTTGACAAAAAAAGTGCCCAAAAGAGGATAGAGAATCTTCTTGAACTCTTCAATATTGAGCCTATCAGGAATCGAAAAGGTATTCGTCTAAGCGGCGGTGAAAGAAGGAGAGCGGAGATTGCAAGAGCACTTGTAAGCAAACCTAAATTTCTCCTGCTTGATGAGCCTTTTGCCGGAGTCGATCCTATAGCGGTTATTGATATTCAAAATGTTATAAAGCAGCTTCTTGAATTAGATATAGGGGTGCTTATTACTGACCATAATGTAAGAGAGACTCTCGGTATCTGCGACAGAGCGTATGTTATGCGTTCAGGAGAGTTGATGGCTGAAGGCAGTGCCGAAGAGATCGCCTCAGACGCAGAGGTGATAAAGCACTATCTCGGAGAGCACTTTACGCTATGATCTGCCAAAACTTCTACTGCGTCAAGAGGGGGTAGAGGGGTGAAGCTTCGCCAAAGTGCCAATATAAACATAAAAACGAAGCTTTCAACTACTTTGCGAAGCTGGCTGCCCATTTTACAGTCAGGAATAGAGGAGCTCGAGGAGCGGATAAGGGAGTATGAGAAGGAGCGGGGCATAAAGTCGAGACTGGTGGAGGAAGAGAGCGACATTCAGGAAGATCTCAAGAGCGCAGAGAGCCTGGAAGAGACCAACGAGGAGAAAAAAGAAGAGAGCAGCAAAGAGAGCAAAGAGTAGATCATGAGCGGAAACGGGAAGTTTTTGAGCATAGGATGGAGATATATTCTCCCCGTATGGGGAGGCACCCTCTTCGTGCTTGTTTTCAGCGATGCTCTGCTGCTAAATCTTCTGCTTATAACTATGAGCTTCTTTACGGCATATATATTCTATGTGCCGGAGCGTGCACCTGTAGAGAGCGTGCAGCGGGCAATCATCTCGCCTATTGACGGCAAGGTACTCTCTGTTTCTGAAAGAGGTGACGGAGTCTCTATAGTAATCAAAAAGTCGCTCTTTGACGGAAGCAGTGTCGTACGCGCTCCAATGGCGTGTAAGCTAGATGAACAAAAGGTGATTCACGGACTCTTCTTGAAAGAGAGCCATCATCTGTCGGCAAGCTTGAACGAAAATGCGAAGATAACTTGGTTTATTGGAAACAGAGAGTATCTTTTGAAGATCAAATGCGGATTCTACTCTCTCTCTTTGCCGCTTCTTTTTACAGGCGGGAAGCTGGAAGCCGGTGAGAACCTGGCTCTCTTGACCGACGGTAGCGCAGAGCTTCTTCTGCCGAAATCTTCAACAGTTGAAATAAAACCCGGCGAGAGAGTTGTAGGAGGCTACTCTCTGCTGGCATACGGTGCCGAGTGATGGCCGGCGGCCGATTCCAGCTTATATATATACTTCCCAATCTCTTTACCGCCGCCTCCATCTTCACGGCCGTTGTAGCTATTGTTTCCGCCGTCAACGGAAATTTTGAAAAGTCGGCATGGCTCATCTTTCTCTCTTTGGTATTCGACGGGTTGGACGG
>JAKIUX010000053.1 GCA_021647345.1 Hydrogenimonas sp. | reverse complement strand
GGGTAATATTACGGTTATGAAAAGCGTTATAACCAAGATCACGATAGTAGCTCTTTTTCTTGTCGCCGTATCGGTACTCTTCATCACGCTTGATCAAAAACCGCATCCAAAAGTGGTTCTTACTGGCAATGAGAAACAGATCGCTATAAATATCCTTCCCCACGCCTATCAGTGCGCAAAGTGCAAAATGGAGATAGTTGATACCGACTTTGCTTCCCAGGTAGCAAAAGGTGACGGTAAAACACTCTTTTTTGACGATATAGGGTGCATGGCTGCATGGCTCGGCTCTCATCAGGTTGGTAAAGAGGATAAAATATGGGTATACGCACTCGACACCAAAAGATGGATAGATGCAAATAGGGCATACTACACTGCTACTGAAAATACACCTATGCACTACGGTTTCGGCGCTTATGAACAAGAAAAACCCGGCACGATATCTCTCTCTGAGGTCATAGAGCGTATGAGAAAAAATGAGCATCTTGCCAATCCGCAGTATGCGAAAAAACTTTTAAAAAGTGAATGATGGATAGTATAAATCTTATCTCTATCGCCACGATCGCGCTACTCGGTTCCTTCGGACACTGCATAGGAATGTGCGGCGGAATAGTTCTGGCATATACCGGTGCTAAGATAAAACCTGAGTGGAGTGGTACTCGCCAAAGTGTAGTCCATCTAGCATACTCTTTTGGGCGCATCACAACCTATACAGTGCTTGGAGCACTTTTTGGATACCTTGGCAGTGTCGCCACTTTCAGCGGACACACAATCGCCGCCCTCTTCATCTTCGCCGGCATAGTGATGATTCTGACCGGTCTCTCCATTATGGGAAAAATCAAATTTCTAACCGTAATAGAGCACTCATTGATGAAGAGCACATGGTATCAAAAGAGTTTCAGAGCACTCATGGAAGATAGTTCAATATTCAGTTTCTATCTGCTTGGAATGATCAACGGTCTTCTTCCCTGCGGATTTGTCTACTTTTTCGCCGTAACCGCCGCTAGCACGCTAAGCCCTTTTTGGGGTGCTGTAGTTATGCTTATTTTTGGTCTAAGCACCATTCCTGCTCTCTTTAGCCTCGGCTTTTTTGCAGGCATTATGCAAAAAGGGTCTTTGCGCAAAACAATGATAACTTTGGCTTCCATTGCTGTTATCGTCTACGGTCTATTTATGATATATGATGGAGTAAAATTCATTCAAAATCCCGACAAAAGTCTGCTTCACTGCTGCGACTGATTGGTAATTTGATTAAATTAGATAAGTTTTAGAGATATTGCTATATTTAGAAGAGTCTGTTTGCAAAAGAGGTTCTGCAATCAAAAAATAAAGAGCCCGCAATTGGGCTCCTTTTTAGTTTAAGTCAGGCTTTGGGGTTTTATCTGTGCTTGCAGGAAGCATCGGGTATCTGACATAAGGCTTCTCGCCTGTTAGTGCGCCGAAGAAGGCTTTTATCTTTTTAGCCTCTTTATCGGTGATCTTCACACCAAGCTGCGTCTCACCCATTATCTTAATGGCCTCCTCTATGCTCCATACAGCTCCGTTGTGGAAGTATGGTCTAGTCTCAAGAATATTCCTCAAAGTCGGTGTTTTAACCATTCCGTTTTTATCGCCTTTGAAGTCCCCTATATTGGCATACTTATATTTGCCTACAGCAGGAAACGGCTGCATCGATCCGCCTAGCGCTATTCCTGTATGGCAGCTTACGCACCCTTTATCTATAAAGATTTTAAGACCCTCTTTCTCCTCCTTGCTAAGAGCTTTGTCGCATCCGGCAAGATATTTATCGTATCTTGAAGGAGTAACAAGGGTTCTTTCAAAGACAGCTATTACGTCGGCCACATCTTTAAACTTCGGTTTGAAGTTTGGATCGTTGTAAGCTTTTTTAAAAGCTTTTACATATTCAGGAATTGAGTTGACAACCTTTTCGACATGCTCAGGTGTAGCTGCCATCTCAGGGGCTGCCTGAATAGGACCTTGCGCCTGATCTTCAAGATCGGGGCTTCTTCCATCCCAAAACTGCTTTTCAAAAAATACCGCATTGTACACAGTAGGCGAATTCAGGTGGTGTGGGTTGGCAGTCCACTTATGCCCCGTAGCCGCATCGACTCCGTCAACTCCGCCTGTAGCGAGGTTGTGGCATGTGTTACAGCTTATAAGCCCGCTTTTGCTGAGCCTTGGATCAAAATAGAGCTTCTTTCCAAGTTCAACTTTAGCATCTGTAATTGGGTTTTTAGGGTTATCTATGAGCTTATAAAGCTCTGTTTTGCTTTCCGGTATAGGTTTAAGCCCCGCATTTTTGGCTTTTTGTATTAAAGCTTCAGCCGCTACTGCGCTGACACCGATAATAGCCGCGGCACTAAACAGAACAGTCATCTTTTTCATCTTTCTCTCCTTATCTTTTTTGTTTTAGAATTTTAAAATTATCTAATAAAAATTTTCCTTAAAAGGATAAACTTAATCCCATTTTATAGCGTAATAAACAAATATCTCTTTTTAACTTACCGCTATTTTATTGACCGGCAGGCGCTCTACCGGTCGATTAAAGCTTTAGCACAGATGCTCACGCTTAAAATACTCTTGCGGAGCTTTGCATAAAGGGCACGCTTTGGGCACTTTTTTGCCGCGGTGAACATGACCGCACACTTCACAGACCCAAAACTCCTCCTCATTGCCGCACTTGATTGCATCTATAGGTTTCATACTCTCTCATGAGATAGATCCTTTAATCTGTTCTATAAACTCTGTTATATCTTCATGCAGTGCCACGAGATCCTCTTCATGCTCCACCTCATCGGCCAATATTTGGCTCACTATATCATATGTGACGATGTCTTTTCCCTGCGTCAATTCGGCTATCTGACTATAAACCCCTATAGCGCACTGCTCACCCTTTATAGCATCCTCAAGAATCTTCAACACATCGAAATCTCTCGGAGCGTCGTAGCCGCAGTTTGTCATCTCAAACCACTCTTTTGGGTTTAAAATAGGAGTCCCTCCAAGCTGAATTATTCGCTCAGCCACCATTCCGGCATGTCTTAGCTCATCTGCCGCATGCTTGTCAAGTTCCGCTATCGCCGCATCTTTCATGATTCCTTTTACCACTTTACTCTCTATATAGTATTGGTAGTAAGCGAGCCACTCGTCGGCATACGCCCTGTTAAGCAGTTTGATCACCTCATCTATCTCAACACCTTTGATTATAGAGTTTCCTCTGCTTGCCATCCTGTCTCCTTTATTGGAAAATAATTCTCTTTTGAGAATTATTATATAATAAGCCTTAAAAGAAAATAATTTTCTTTTTCAGCCACCTATAAATAATTATACTGTTAAATAATTTAATGTATAAACTGTTGATAAAATAAATAGCGATATAATTCCATTTAGCTATTAGGTGAGGGGAAAAGATGCACGAAACTGCCGAACTGCTGAAAGAGCACCATCTCAAAGCTACGCCTCAACGCATCAAAATCGTTTCGATGCTTGAAGAGTATGGGCATATAAATATAGAAGATCTATATAGTCATATGCTTGAAGAATTTCCTAGCGTATCGTTGGCCACAATATACAAAAATATCAACCAGATGATCGAGAGCGGTCTTATTCAAGAGGTTAAGATTCCAAAGACAAAATCTGTCTTCGAGCTTATAAAAGAGCCTCACCTGCATATGGTTTGCGAAAAATGCGGCAAGATTGAAGATATATGCATAGGAACCGAAAAGGTGATAGAAGAGGCTAAAAAGCTAAGCGGCTACGACATAAAAGAGAGCTTTATCACATTAAGAGGAGTATGTCCCGAATGTCAATAGAGGCTTGCTTAAGCTTCTCGCTTCAAGGACGCTCCATCCACACCTCCAACTCAACATCTTCGTAACAGCTGTCAAGTCCATCGAGCCAACCATTTTTATAGAGGGGTTCTTTTTTTGAAATCTCTTTGTATTTCATCTCTGCTACTAAAGAGTTCTCCCAATATTCACGCCCTACTTCACATCCATCCTTATATCCTGCTTGGTATGATAAAGATGGCTTTTTACTTGAAGCACATCCGACAAAAAGTAAAATATATACCGACAAAAGAAAAAAGAGTGATCTTTTCATAATAATAGCTTTCTTATTCCGTCAACTGCGCCAAAGCTAAAGCCCCAGCCGATATTTGAATCTATATAAAAGTCCCTCGGATTGATTCTAATAAGCTTTGCGCCATATATAGATGCAATTTTCTCCCCAGTGATTCTTACAGTTGGTACGGCGGTACCGGCACCGATCTCAACTACTACAAGCTTCAACTTTTTCACGATACACCTTTGCAAAAAGTCATCGAACCTCTCCTCTTGGTCATCACTTCGGGCAGAATCCCACCCCCAGTCGCCGAACATCAATATATTAGGCCTTGCCGTAGAGCCGCACTCTTTGCATTTTGGCCACTTTAAAGCCTTAAAGCTCTCCATATCTATAGAAATTTCGACCCCTTCCGCACTCCATATTCCGCTACTGCATACCGTACATTGAAGATGGTGAATCGATCCATGGCACTCATAGACTCTATCTTCATCGAAACCTGCCTTTTGAAACTGTCCGTCTACATTGGATGTAAAAACGAACCACTCATCTTTACCTTTAGCGCAATCAAGAAGCATTTTAAAACCTTTATGCGGTTCGGTCTCTCTGTAAAGATGAAGTCTGTGTCCGTAGAATGCCCATGCAAGGGAGGGGTCCTCGTCGAACCATCTGGGATTGGCGAGTTCAACAAAACTTAGTCCAAGCCTTTTGGCGACGGGGTAGGCTCTCCAAAACCCCTCGTTACCTCTAAAATCGGGCAGCCCTGAATCTACCCCCATGCCCGCACCGGCAGTTATAAGCAGAGCATCGGCATCTTTTAAAGCTTTAGCCGCCTCTTCATAAGTGCTCATACAACAACCTTTACTATTTTTGTCTATCTAGTTATTCATTATTCGAAAGTTTGATAAAAAAGGCGCAGCTTCCATCTTTTATTCAACATTATAATCTATCATTTGATACTGTGAGAGATAAATTGTACTGAAACTTTGCAAATTGGTAAATAGTATTTAGAAGATAAAGAGAAGATGGCGGCTGGAAGAGCCGCCGCTATTTTGTAGATATAGAGGTAGCAACGGGGGCTTACATCATGCCGCCCATACCACCCATGCCGCCCATGTCAGGCATTGCCGGAGCTGCCGGTTTCTCCTCTTTAATTTCGCTTACCGTAGCTTCCGTTGTAAGAAGCAGGCTCGCTACCGAAGTTGCGTTCTGAAGTGCGATTCTCTCCACTTTTACAGGGTCGATGATGCCAGCTTCAAGCATATCTACATACTCTCCTGTCGCAGCGTTAAAGCCTTCATTGGCATTTTCGGCATTCTCTACTCTGTTGGCAACAACACCCGCATCAAAGCCTGCATTTTCGGCTATCTGCTTAAGAGGCGCTTTTATAGCTCGCAAGATGATATCGGCCCCAATTGCCTCATCTCCGCAAAGGTCAAGCTTAACACTCGCAGCCGCTCTTATCAGAGCCGCACCGCCGCCTATGACTATACCCTCTTCAACAGCCGCTTTGGTAGCTGAAAGAGCATCGTCTACGCGGTCTTTTTTCTCTTTCATCTCTGTCTCAGTAGCGGCTCCTACCTTAATGACTGCGACTCCTCCGCTAAGTTTTGCAAGGCGCTCTTGAAGCTTTTCGCGGTCATAGTCGCTTGTCGTATTTTCTATCTGAACCTTGATCTCTTTAATGCGAGCCTCTACCGCTGCTTTGTCACCCTTGCCGTCAACGATAGTAGTGTTGTCTTTATCTATTACAACTCGGCCCGCCTGACCAAGGTCTGCAACAGTCGCGCTCTCAAGAGTTCTGCCAACCTCTTCGCTTATCACTGTACCGCCGGTAAGAGTTGCTATATCTTGAAGCATCGCTTTTCTTCTATCGCCGAATCCTGGTGCTTTAACGGCAGCGATATTCAAGATTCCTCGGAGCTTGTTGACAACCAGTGTCGCTAGAGCTTCGCCCTCTACATCCTCAGCTATTATAAGCAGAGGTCTTCCGCTTTGCTGGATCCCCTCAAGAACGGGAAGAATATCTTTTAGGTTTGTTATCTTCTTGTCGTAAAGAAGGATATAAGGGTTCTCAAGAACCGCTTCCATCTTATCTGCATCAGTAATGAAGTATGGGCTAAGATATCCGCGGTCAAACTGCATTCCCTCGACCACTTCAAGCTCATCTATAATACCTTTCGCCTCCTCGACAGTGATTACGCCGTCTTTGCCAACCTTTTCCATAGCTTCCGCTATAAGACTTCCTATAGTCTCATCTGAGTTTGCCGAAATGCTTGCAACTTGAGCGATCTCTTTTTTATCTTTAACCTCTTTTGCAATCTTTTTAAGCTCTTCGATGATGGCGTTGGAGGCTTTGTCCATACCGCGCTTAACTTCGATTGGGTTGGCACCGGCTGTTATGTTGCGAAGCCCCTCTTTGAAGATACTGTAAGCAAGAACGGTCGCTGTAGTAGTACCGTCACCCGCCTCGTCAGCTGTTTTGCTCGCAACCTCTTTTACAAGCTGTGCTCCCATATTCTCAACTGTATTTTTAAGCTCAATCTCACGAGCAACACTTACACCGTCTTTGGTGATACTTGGCGCTCCAAAACTCT
>JAKIUX010000052.1 GCA_021647345.1 Hydrogenimonas sp. | reverse complement strand
TGGGATCGAGTTCGAGAGCCATATAGACGGTAATTTGATTCGCCGTCTTATGGAGTATGCTTCCATGTATGGTGTAAAGCTCTTTTGTCGTGTCAACGACCCGGCTCTTCAAGGAGAGGGCGTTATGCATGAAGGTTCTGTTTCAAGCAGGTTGGGGCTAGCCGGTATTCCTGCGGTAGCTGAATCGTCGCAGGTTGCGAGGATAGGAGAGTTCGCAGATTTTTACGGTGTAGACGTAATCATTTTGGGCGTATCTACACCTCGGAGCTTGAAGATCTGCAGCCAGAACCGCTATCTCCATCCTCAGGTCTCTTTGCACCACCTGATTTTGAGTGATGAAGCATGCGACAACTACGATACTGCCGCAAAGATATGGCCTCCGCTGCGTGAGAAGTCTATGAGAGAAGAGTTGGTTAAAATTTTGGCCAAAAGCGGTGACGCGATAATAGGATCGCTGCATACTCCCGTTTCTGAGACTGCAAAAGATGCCGTATTTTCAGAGGCTTCATACGGAATTGAAGGGTTGGAAAACTTTCTGCCGCTCCTTTACACCTTTTTAGTGAAAGATCGACATATCGATTTTCCAGCTTTGGTCGAGATGGTCTCTAAAAATCCCGCGGAGAGTGTCGGTATGGGTGATAGAAAAGGATCCGTCGAAATCGGACAGGAGGCGGATATTATACTTTTTGACCCAGATTTTACCTCTATTGTAAAAAACCCTTCCTCTCCATACAGAGATATGAAGATTTTTGGTAAAGTAATCACTTTTAAGCAACTCACTTCATAAAATCTTTTTTTCCAAACGAGTCGGCGATGGAGTCTTGAGACTTCACGAAGGCTCCACCGGCACGACAAATATAGCTACTTCTAAGATACCGCCTAAAACTAAACCTCCACTTTCAAAGTAATCACTCAGATAGTCTCTCCGTGAACCTTAAATAAACTTGACATAAAGTAAAAAAAGAGTTAAAATCAAGTAAAGTTGATGCTATATCAATCAAGTAAAGTTACAAAAAGGGACTAAATGAAATACTTTAGAGAGGAGAGAGAGAAGAGCAGGATCGTCTGCCTGCTATGCCGCCACTACTGCAAGATGAAAGAGGGGCAGGTAGGTATATGCGGTGTTAACAAAAATGAAAATGGGGAGCTTGAAACCCTTGTATACGGCCATCCGAGTGCTCTAAATGTAGATCCGATAGAGAAAAAGCCGATCTACCATATGCTGCCTGGAACTACGGCTCTTTCGTTTGGAACTGTAGGTTGCAACTTCAAATGTCCATTTTGTCAGAATTGGCAGATATCGCAAGAGACGAAGGTGAATGAAGAGTTATACGTTTCGCCCGAAAAGATGGTCGATCTGGCGGTGGAATATGGAGCTACTTCAATAGCCTATACATACAATGAACCTACCATATTCTACCCTTACGCCAAAGATATAGGGGTTATAGCCAAAGAGCGCGGGCTCAAAAATATCTTTGTCTCAAACGGATTCGAGACTCCTGAAATAATCGAAGATATGTGCAGCTGGCTCGATGCAGCCAATATCGACCTTAAAAGCTGGAACGAAGGGTACTATAAAAAGGTGCTAAAAGGGGGATTGGAAGCGGTAAAGGATACTCTTAGGCTCATGGTGAAAGAGGGGATATGGGTCGAAGTTACAACTTTGCTTATCGAAGGTGAGAATGACAGCGACAAAGATCTTGAAGAGATGGTACGCTTCATCGCTGACGATCTTGGACGGCATGTTCCTTGGCATCTTAGCGCTTTTCATCCCGATTATAAGATGAAAGATCATAAGTGGACCGGTCTTGAGACGTTGATGAGAGCTAAAAAAATTGCAGAAGCGGCAGGGCTCTACTATGTCTATCTCGGCAATGTTCCGGTACACGGCGATACACACTGCCCCGACTGCAAAGAGCTTCTTATAGACAGAACCGGATATAGCGTGACACTCAACAGATTGAAAGATGGAAAGTGCCCAAACTGCGGTAGAGAGATAGAGGGAGTTTGGAGTTGAAAAAAAAGAGAAGGAGGAGATGATGAGAGTTCGACAAGCGGCTGTTGCAGGGCAGTTCTACCCGGTATCGGCAGGTGAAATAGAGTCTATGTTTAACCGTTTCAACGAAGTTTTGGAAGAGAGTATAGAAGACCCGAAACTGCTTGAAACAGAAACGAGAGCGGTAATAGTACCCCATGCGGGATATATCTACTCCGGTTTTACTGCAAATGCGGCACACAGACTTTTGGGTAACTCAGGCATAGATCGTGTCGTAGTCATAGGGCCGAGCCATAGGGTATTCTTAAGCGGTACGAGTGTAAGCGAATTCGATATTTTTGAAACGCCGTTGGGAGATCTGCCGATAGATAAAACTTTTGCCGTAGAAATCATAAAAAGATTCGGTTTCGGTTTTGTTCCGCAAGCGCATCAAGAACATAGTACCGAGGTGCAGATGCCGTTCATAAAGAGATATCTGCCGGATGCGAGAGTTGTTGAGATGGTATATGGCGACGAGGATCCAAAAAACCTTGCTTCTGTCATAGAGTGGCTCTTGAAAGATGATACTACCGGAGTAGTCATAAGCACAGACCTTAGCCACTACTACGATATAAATAGAGCCAAGATGCTTGACAGCATATGTCTTGATGCTGTGAGTAGACTCGACCCGGCCGCACTGCATAGGGGCTGCGAAGCATGCGGAAAGATAGGTGTAGAGGCGATGTTGATAGCCGCAAAGAGACTTGGGCTCGAACCGATGATACTTGACTACCGTACAAGTGCGGACGCAACCGGTGATGAATCGCAGGTTGTCGGATACATGAGTACGGCATTTGTGTAAGTTATGAGCGTGAATAGCTATTGCTAATTGAACCCTATGATTTTTCAGATAGTTTTGATCAGGTGTTACATAAAGATATATCCGGCCGCTACGAAAGAGATTAGTGAAAATAGTGCCGCCAGCAGAGCCCAAGGAAGCTGGGTCTTTACATGGGCTATCAGATCGCACCCGGCAGCCATCGCCGAGATGATTGTCGTGTCGGAAATGGGAGATGCGTGGTCTCCGAAGACTCCTCCCGATATCACCGCAGCAATTGTTACAGCAAGCAGCATTGAGTTCTCTACCCCCATACCGACAGCAACTGTTATAGCTATCGGCATCATTATAGAGAAGGTTCCCCAGCTTGTGCCTGTTGAGAATGCTATGATAGCCGATAGAATGAATATTCCGGCCGGAAGCAGGGCAGGGTCGAGTATGGCGTTGGTAAAGTGAGCCATATATACTCCCGTTCCCATCTTTACGGTAACGTCCCCGATAGCGAAAGCGAAGATCAAAATTGCGGCGATAGGAAGCATAGTTTTAGCTCCGCGAAGAATAGATGGAAGAATATCGCTTGCCGGCATACTATTTTTTATCAGATAGTATATAGATGAGATCAGAAGCGAGCCGATAACCGCGGCGAAGACCGAGGTAGAACCGCTCCCTTTAAGGATATTTCCGCTGCCGGTGATGTAAAGAAATAGGAAAACCAGAATCAGCAGTGAAGCTATCGGAACTATCAGTGCATAGATGTCCGCTTTTTTGCCGCTTAGCTCAATTTTTGGCGAATCAACCTTCGTGTAAGATGGAAATTCTATACCTTTGAGTATTGTATAGAGAACCAGCAATATAGAGAAGAGAGCGTAGAAGTTGAAGAGCAGAGCGGTTCCTAGCAGCTTTATCGGTTCGCCCGATATAGCTCCAGATTCGATTTGTGCTCCTATAAGCCCAAGAAGAAGGGCTCCCCAGGCGTTGAGCGGAAACATCGTACATATGGGTGCTGCGGTTGAGTCGCAGATATAGGCAAGTTTTTCTCGTGACGTTCCGAAACGGTCGGTTAAAGGGCGACTGACCGTTCCGGCTATAAGAGAGGTTATAGAGGACTCTATGAAGATTGCTACTCCTATGAAAAATGGCAGCAGTTCAGCCTCTTTTTTGCTCTTAATTAACTTTTTTCTCTCTTGCAGAAAGTGAATTAACCCCTCGACTCCGCCGCTTCTTTGTATAAGCTCAATAATAGAACCTACGAAAATAGCGAAAATCAACGTTTTTAGAACCCAACCCTTTTGCAGAAGCTCCCATATTCCATAAAGAGTTGCGCTTATCGTACCAAGAATGCTCTGCTCCATTATGAGGTAGCCGCTAAGGACTCCTATGAGAAGCGAGAGTATGACATTTCTTGATATAATGGCTAAAACGATAGCCGCTACCGGAGGAAGAAGTGATAAAATACCGTAACTCTCTTGCAACTGCGCTCCTTTTGCCGCTTATTTTAGCAGTTTGTTTATTTGCATCTGATGAGTTTGACTCTTTGCCGGATGAGATTTCTCAGCTTATTGTGGTTAATTCAGCTGACGGATTTAGAGCGAAGCTCTCCTATTACGAAAGGGGTGCTAAAGGGTGGGAAAGGATCGCTGGAGGTATAGATGTGGTCATAGGAAGAAACGGTTTGGGAAAGAGGAAGGAGGGTGACGGCAAAACCCCCGTTGGACTCTTTAGTTTCGGTGATGTATACGGATATAGCGACATAGAGACGAAAATGCCCTTCTTTATTTCGGATAAGAGTCTAATATGTGTTGATGATGTCAATTCGAGATACTACAACCGCATAGTTGACTCCTCACGTATTAAAAGAGATTTTAAAAGCTTCGAGTATATGAGAAGAGATGACGATCTATACGAGATAGTGGTAACGGTCGGTTACAACAGTAAAAACGTGCCTAGTAAGGGCTCATGTATATTTTTGCACGTCACAAAAGGAGAAAAACCGACTGCCGGCTGTATAGCAATGAGGCGAGAGGATATTCTGAAGCTTGTAGAGTGGCTTGACCCTAAAAAGAGACCGACAATTTTAGTTGGAAATGGGCAATGAGAAATTGGCAATTTAGGATGGAAACTGTGTCTCTTTTCAGAGTAATCTATTAGACTGTCGACCAAATCTCAAAGCCTTTGCTCGATCTGTGATTTTTTCAGAGGTTTCAATCAATAAAATAGAATATTATTTTCAAAAATCCTTAACAACTATCTCTACAGTTATATTTTAATATCTATAAAGTTTCAAATAGGATAAAATTACTCCGATTTAAAACCTAAGGGGTGAAAAATGAAAAAAGTTATACTTGCAGCAGCGATGATTTTCGCTGGCTCTGTAGCGATGGCCGAGGATGTCGTCTCTTACGACTTCTCTACAACTCAAAGCTCCGATATCGTTCAATACGATAGCGGCTCATACGGTGATTCAGACAGTGTCGTCAAATATGATATAAGAGAAGAAGAGAAGACTCTTCAAGAGACTTCTAAAACAAAGAGTAAGTAGATATCTTCATTTGCCGGAGGCTATTTAGCCTCCGACTCCTATTAGTTTATATACCTGCAGCCTTATCTTTCGCAAAGAGTCGGTACTATTTTTGTATGAAAACCTATCTCTACATCGTTCCACGTTTTGCCTTCGTGTAGATCGAAGCAGGCTTTATTTATTGATGCCAATGCTTTAAAGGCGGAAAAATCAAATAGATCGATTACCCCTTTTGCGCTAAAGTCTCCTTTATTGTAAATATATCTCATAGGTATTGTAACGCTTTTTGAGTTCATTGTGATTTTGACCTTTACGATACCTTTGCGAGGTTTCCCTTTCTCATGTTTATCGGTAGCTTTTATTTCAACTATCTCAGCTTCGATATAGTTGCCTTTTAGCTTATCGAAAAACATTTTCACTAAAGTTTCATCTCTCCCCTCATTACCTGTAGATATTTTGGATTTGTCAATTTTGACCTTTGAACCCAAGAAAAGCTCTTTAAAGTTTTTGCCCTCCAAAGATGCCGGAGTATACTCAACAGAGGTGAACTTGCCTGTCACACCTGCTTTTGCCAGGGTCTTGTAAGCCTTCCATGTAACCTCTAGACTCTTTTGCTGAGTCAACAGACACCCTCCGGCTGCGAAAGATAGTGTTGAAAAGAGCAGCAGTGAAGCGATAATCTTTCTCATTTTGTTTCCTCTCTTTTTTGATAGCGGTTGAATTATACTCAAATGTTGTTTAATAAATCTGGATGATAGCTTAGCTTCAAACTCTTGATATTCAGTGGTAGTTGTTGAATATTAAATAAAAAGTGGGAAGGGGAGACAACAAGCACCCTTATACTAATAGATAACCCTTGCAAGATATAGTGCCTGCGGCTCAGCAAGAGGCGGTGTGAAGAGTTTTACACCCCTTAGCTGCTCTTTTATCGACTCTTGATCCAGCTCGCCTCTCATTACCAAAATTGCACTCTCCATCATCATGCGCACTTGGGCTCTTAAAAAGCCGTTCGCTTCGAAGGTTGCGAGAGTATAGTTTCCAAAAAAGTACAATCCGGTTTTATATATGCTTCTGATCGTGGAGTTGGGGTCGCTTCCTCTTTTGTGAAAGTGGATGAAGTCGTGCTCCCCCTCGAAGAGGTGCAGCGCCGCAAGAAGTCTATTTCGGTTCAGGTCCGGCAGATATCGGCAGTATGGTGACTCAAACGGTGTCGGAAGGCTCTTTTTAATCACATATCTGTATACTCTCTTTTTAGCGTCGAAACGTGCATGAAAACCTGGTTCGACCGGGGAGATATGTTTGAACTGAATATGGGGTTTGAGTAAGCGATTCAAGACTATTTGCAGCTTAGAAAGAGAGTT